>JBNJHE010000047.1:0-18486 GCA_051748205.1 Bacteroidota bacterium
GTCTCTTAAGTCTCTTAAGTCTCTTAAGTCTCTTAAGTCTCTTAAGTCTCTTAAGTCTCTTAAGTCTCTTAAGTCTCTTAAGTCTCTTAGTCTCTTAGTTCTCTTAGTCTCTTCGTCTCTTCGTTCGCCCTACCGCATCAACGCTTCATCGCCAATTCGCCAACTCGCCAACTCGCTCTGCGCGCACCCCTAAGTCTCCGTCTAAGTCGGAAAGCCCACCGCACAATGACATAGCCTTCTGGCAATTTGCTTCCTCACATTTAATCATCCCCGTGTGTGTTAAAGTTTTTGTCATGGCTCGGTTCTTAACCATTCTTTTCCAGTAAAACCGGCCCTTCACCCATTTCATCATAAATCACCATCTGGTCTTCCGCCAGGGGCTTTAACTGACTCTCAATAAATTGTTTTACAACTACACTATCCCGGGCACGATACAAGACATGAACATTGGGTCCGGCATCCAGGGTAAAACAAATATCCATTTTTTTATCCGCACGATATTTACGAACCCGTTCGATAACACTGATTGTTTCCTGTTGCAACAAAGTATATCCAGGCAACGAGCTCAGCATCATCGCATGAAGACTTAATGCTTCATTTTCGACCACTTCAGTAATTACCGGCCAATTATTTTGATACAAAGCATCAAGCAGCCGGGCCATATTGGAACTGGCCTGTTGAATGCGGTTTTCAGCGTAGAAATGCCCGTTCATCAATGCATGCCCCTCACTGGAGCTCACCTTTTTTGGTGATGCATTAACAACAACTACAGCATCTTTCAAACCTGCAATTTCAGAATGCAATACGGTATCCATATTTCGTGCATAGTAATCCGAACTATTGTCCACAAAAGGGTGCTCACCCCAGGCAGCCAGGCGAGGGAAAACAGAGCGGGATGCACTGCCCGAACCTAAGCGGCTCAACCAGGATGCCTTTTGGTAGAAAGACTCGTCATAAACTTGATCTTCAAATCTCTCCAGGCTTAAAATACATAGCGACAAAGCACTCATAAAGGACGCTGAAGAAGCGATACCGGCAGAGTGTGGAAATGTATTTTTACTGTGTATGCTTAATGCAAGCTCATCCAGAAATGGAAACCAGGGCTTGATCAAGGTGAAAAATTCCATAATACGCTTGCCGAAATGATGGTCTGGGTTCCCGTCAAAAGTAAAATCGACTTCAAGGCTACCTGAAGACTGCCTGGTAAACGCCATTTCCACTAACGAACGGGCATGATTTAGTGTCATACTTAGTGACGCATTATCCGGTAGTTGCATATCATGTTTCCCCCAATATTTCACCAGGGCAATATTGGATGGACTCGACCACGATACCTTACCCTGTCCGGGTAAATGATGGGCTGTTTTTCGAATTTTCTGTTGATAATAATCCTCCATACTTATGATTTTATTTTCAATTCTTCGGCCTGAAACACAAGCGGACAGCCCTTATGATGGAAATAGCGTTCGACTTCACTCTTTTTGCCCGGATGCATGACCAGGAAAAAATCACCACCCCAGGCTCCTAACGATTTCATCCCATAAGGATAATCGCCAAAACGACGCAAAGGTGATTTATCATCCAGGACCTCTTCCATAAAATTCTCATGCTCAATGGTTATTCGACTTAACTCCTCAAAAGTTTCCACTTCGGTAAACTGTGCCGTAATCTCATTGATATATTTGACAGGCATTTTAATATCCGGCTGTTTTTGATGAAATAAGTCCACAGCCTTTTGAGAATCTGCCTTTTGTCCGGAGTAGACAAAATAGGCATGTCTGTAAAACAATTCGGGAAGACGGACCGGAACAATTTTCCGTTGATTTTTCTGTAAGCGAAAGTAAAACGGCACAGCTGTCATCCCGGCAGCGATATCAAAGCCCGAACCTTTCGACATTGCTTTATGCAGATCAAAAGCATTAACGTCAAAAAGCCGTGCCACATTAACCATTAGGGTTGAACTGGACCCCATTCCCCATGTGGGCTTAAACTCCAGCACGGTCTCAATACTCAGGCCCTTAAGCTCAGGTATCTTACTACTCAGCAGCAAAGCCTCTTTCAGCATACGCTGAAGATATTCTGCCCGCGAAGAATCAGAGCTTGACTGTATCTCCAGAGTGAAAGAAGAAAAAGTAGCTTCAAACCAAACATCACCATGATAATAAGATTTCCAGCTTATTTCGCTTTCAGATGTATACCAAGCACTAAGATATTGCCCCAGATTAAGCGGCATAACAACAGCCTGTGCTCCGGCCATGACAAGATACTCAGCCGTGAGCAGGAATTTTCCGTGCGCATAATATTTTTCAACTTCTTTGTGCATCCAAAAACTTTTTTACTGCTGCATTGCTAACGGTTTTATTGTAAAAATAAGTTTTGGCTCTTTTCTTTTCCTCTGCAGTAGCCTGATATTGGGACAGGATATTATCCAGATGGAGTTTCATATGTCCCTTTTGGATTCCTTCGGTAACCAGGGCTCTAACCGCGCCGAAATTATTCGCCAGCCCGGCAGCGGCAACAATCTTCATCAACTGTTCAGCGCCGGGCTTGCCCAAAAATTCAATAGAAAAGGCAGCCAGCGGATGCAGGTTGGTCAGCCCCCCTACGGTTCCTACAGATAAAGGCAACTCCAGCTCATACCGGAAAATGCCGTTTTCAACGGTGCAGGTAGATAGTGAAGCATAGCGCCCATCACGAGCTGCATATGCATGCGCAGCAGCTTCTACTGCTCGGAAATCATTACCGGTAGCAAGCACGACAGCATCCACGCCATTCATGATTCCTTTATTATGCGTTGTGGCGCGATAGATGTCTTTTTGCGCAATCTCCACAGCACGATAAAATCTCTCAGCAAAATGCGCTCCACTCATTCCCGGTGAAATATCATCCAACATATCAAGGCCAGTCTCTACCTTCATCCTGATAATGCTCTCCGGAGTATAGTTAGACAATATCGCCATAATAATATCACTGGAATGAGCACTCAGGTCTTTCTTTTCGCGGAATATTTCGCGGAGCTCTGCGGCCATGGCTTCAAGGCAGGAATTTATAAAATTAGCACCCATGGAATCGGCAGTTTTAAAGGTAACGAACAGTTGATAGTAATCAGCTATATCCCTGGTTATATCCTGCAATTCGATATCAAGGAGCCCGCCGCCACGACCTTGCATACGCTCTGTCAATGAAGCCACACTGTTTTGAAGTCGACGTTTGATTTCAGGAAAATGCTGATATAATAAAGCAAACCCGCCATCAAAGGAAAAATGAATTTGTCCAACTTTAACCTGCTTAATTGAAACTGTTTGGAAACCGCCTTTATCAGCCCAGAATTTTGCAGAACGCGATGCTGCAGCAACCACAGAACTTTCCTCCATAACCATTGGGATATGAAAAAGCCTTCCATCGATAACAAAATTAGGGGCCACACCAAAAGGTAAATGATAATTAGCTATGGTGTTTTCCGAAAAAGACTGAAAAAGCTCCTGCATTTGTTGATCATCAGGACTGAATTGCCTTAAGAACAAATTAATGCGACTAAAATCCTGTTCTGACAACATTGACTTTAATCGTTCCTGCTGATTCATCTGCGAAAATCCATTGATAAATACCGGTTTCTTCATCTGTCTAAATTTTGTTTATCTATTGATTCGTAAATATGCTCTGGCCACTAAAAGGCCGTTGATTTGATTTTGCGTATATATTTTCAGTCCATTATAATCCTCTTTAGCATATTTCAGAAATTGAGAAGCCATTCCAAAGACAGCAGGCATACGGCTGACAGAAGCCAGATAAAACCCATCCAGGAAGTTTTTAACGCCACCGGAAATAATCAGGTTTGCAGTTTCAATACGGGCTTGTTCTTCATTCTGAACCTCATTAGCCAGAATGGTCATTTCTTCGGCTGTATGTCCAATATAAGCGAGGGGTTCATAGAGTGCATTATCCGCATTTTTATCGCGCATCATCTCAACTCTGGCAAAATTAGTCCCACCGAAAGCACCAAATTCAATAGCTTCGAGGGGCAATTTCATCAGAGACCTCAAGCTTTCCTTGCCCATGCCCTGCCCTACTTCCTTAACAATAACAGGATAATTGGCATCATGTAAAAAGGCACGCACAGTTTCGACCGGAGGATGCAGTATCTGATCTCCTTCCATCTGAAAAAACTCATGCATCGGATTAACATGGATGATCATACCATCAGCCTTAAGCAGGCTCACCAAATCGTGCAATTCGCTTAAGCGGTCCTGCTCAAGCATTTGTTCAAGCTGCGCTATTCCAATATTGGCAAACAAGGGTTGCTCATCACCAATAACCGGGCGCATATCGAAATCGGGCAGATACTTCTCATTGTCAAGAATAATCCTACAGGACCCCAGGCCCATTCCCAGGCCAAATTCCTTAGCTACCTGAGCGAGATTGGTGTTTATTTTACGGGCCAGGCGTGTTCCTCCGGTCATACTGGAAATCCAGAAAGGAAACCGCATTGTCTTGCCGGATATAGTATGAGGCAACTCTTTCAGGACAGGAAAAGAGGTCAACATGGGTTCATAAATAAAGCGATCGTCCTTTTCAATCGCCGACAAAGCGGAATTCAAGGCCAGGGAGATATGATCTTTTTTTCGTTCTTCCATAATAACTATAGGCTTCTGGAGATAACCAGCTTAATAATTTCAGATGTTCCTTCACCAATTTGTAATATTCGTTGGTCGCGATAATGGCGTTCTACTTCATTGCCTTTAACCAGGGCATAAGCGCCAAAAATCTGCACTGCTTCATCGGCCACCTCTTTGGCTGTTTCAGTGCAAAAGAGTTTAGCCATAGCTGCCTCTTTAGCAAAAGGATACTTATTCATCTTGAGCCAGGTAGCGTGATACAGCATATTTCTGGCCGCTTCGATCTTAGTAGCCATTTCAGCGAGCTTAAAGCTAACGGCCTGAAAACGGTTGATGGCTTTTCCAAACTGCTTTCGCTTTTTCGAATACTGCAAAGCAGCTTCAAAAGCACCCTGTGCGTGTCCCAGGCCCATGGCTGCCACAGACAGACGCCCGGAATCCAGGGTCTCCAGCATCATACGGGACCCACTTCCACGCTTTCCCAGCAGATTAGACTCAGGCACTTTCACATCCTTCAGTATCAACTTACCAGTGTCGCCGGCACGCCACATCATCTTATCGCGTATGCGCTCTTTTGTTATCCCTTGACGGTCCGACTCCACTAAAATCGTAGAATATTCTTTTGTACCATTCGCATATTCACCTGTAATGCATTGCAGTGACACCCCTTTCGACATCTCTGAAGTACTATTGGAGATAAAAATTTTCTCTCCGTTGATATGCCAGTATCCATCTTTCAACTCGGCCGTAGTTTCGGTGCCTCTGGAATCGGATCCGGCATTTTTTTCTGTCAGTCCGAAGGCCCAGACATAATCCCCCGAAGTCAATTCCGGTAAAAAATGTTTTTTCTGCTCTTCAGTACCATAGGCATAAATCGGTCCTACCCCCAGCGAATTATGAGCAGCTACAGTGCTACCCTGAGACCCATCGATACGACAAATCTCTTCTACTGCAATCACCAAAGAAAGATAATCTTTACCCTGACCACCATAATCCCGCGGAATGGCTAGCCCTAAAAGTCCAAGCTTACCCATCTTACGACTTAATGCTACGGAAAACTCCGCCTTCTCATCCAATTCTGAGGCTACAGGACGAATCTCCTGTTCTGCAAAATTCCGCACCTTAGTGCGAAATTCATGATGACCTTCATTTAAATAAGGACTCTTCATATGTTATTTGTTATCGTGTTCTTTTTGAAGCTCTGATTTTTCCTGTTTCATACTAATGAGCACCTGCCCATCCGTAACCTGCTCGCCCTCTTCTATTTTAACAACCTCCACTTCTGCATCGGTTTCTGCTACAATATTGTTTTCTATCTTCATCGATTCTATAACTACCAGCGTCTCTCCCGCTTTTACGGTCGCTCCCCGAGCAACTGCCACAGACACTACCCGTCCATGAACCGGCGACACAACCTGCCGCTGCGAAGTCACTTTCTCCTGGAAAAATGCTTCCTGATCATGCTGCTTTATTATATCCATACGCTGCAGCCTGAAATAATATCCATTGTGTTTTAAAACAGCCTCCACCTTATTTTGTTTAACTAATCGGAACTTTTGCTCAACATTATTAAGGCGAATAATACATTGATCATTATGATAATCCACACAACAAGCTGAGATCAAAGCATCTTCTATCTGCAAATGATAATCTTTCCCCTTTTGCTTTATAGCAACCTGATAGACTTTTCCATCCATAGCAACAGGCATTCGATTGCGGATACGCCAAAAGCCGATTTGATTCCATACCTCTCCATGATTATTTTGCTTACATTGTTCCATCTCAGAAACCACAAAAGCAGCAACTAAAAAAGCAGAAGAGATGCTGTTTCTTTTCTTCAGAAGTTGCTGAATCAAGGCATCGGTATTGCGTTCCAGAAATTGAGTAGAGATATTGTTATCGAGGAAGTCCTTATTATTTAGCACTTCCAGAAGAAATTCCTGATTGGTCTGGCTTCCGACTATGGTTATTTCCTTCAGGTAAGCCGATAGTTTTGCCAGTGTAGCCGGTCGCGTCTGGTCATGGGCTATCACTTTAGCAATCATAGGGTCATAATCGGGGGCAATAAAATCCTGATAATGCAAACCATGATCGATTCTGATATCGACATTTATGGGGAAGGCGATAGTATGCAAAAATCCGGGCGCCGGCCGATAGTTATTCAAGGGGTCTTCGGCATAAAGACGAGCCTGAATAGCATGGCCGTTAATTTTCAGCTCCTTTTGCTGAAAGGACAAGGGATCACCCTGAGCGATACGGATTTGTTCCTGCACAATGTCAACACCAGTAATTTTTTCTGTAACCGGGTGTTCTACCTGAATGCGGGTATTCATTTCCAGAAAAAAGAACTGATTTTGTCTGTCGACCAAAAACTCCACTGTTCCGGCACTCACATAATCAATTTTTCTGGCCAGTTTTAATGCACTTTCCGTTAATTTCTGACGCAGTTTTGGATCGATGGTCATGGAAGGGGCCTCCTCGATCACCTTTTGATGACGTCGTTGCAAGGAACATTCACGTTCAAACAGATGCACATAATTGTTGTGATGATCAGCTAAAACCTGTACTTCGATATGCCTGGGGTCCTGGAAATAATGTTCCACATAAACCGTATCATTACCAAAATAGCTTTTGGCTTCACGTGCTGTTGTTTGCAACGTATTCTGAAGGTTTTCAGGCTGAAAAACAACGCGCATTCCTTTTCCACCTCCTCCGGCACTAGCTTTAACCAACACCGGATAATCCAGTGCATCTTTTTGTTCCAGAATTTCTTTGGGCGACCCTGTAATACCTTTAGTGATAGCAACGCCAGCAGCTTCGGCCACTTTTCTGGATGCGATCTTATCGCCCATTGTACGGATAGCGTCAGCATGAGGGCCGACAAACAATACATTAAGACGCTCACATAATTCCGGGAAGGCTGGGTTTTCAGACAAAAAGCCATAGCCCGGATGCACAGCATCAGCCCCGGATTGTTTGATGACAGCTTCAATCTTTCCCAGGTTCAGATAAGTATCCTGTAACACCCCGTGCCCCAGGCTATAGGCCTCGTCTGCCCTGGCTACATGATAGGACGAGCGGTCATTCTCAGCATAAATGGCTACTGTCTGTATACCCATTTTTTGGGTAGTATTGATAATCCGAACAGCAATCTCGCCACGATTGGCTATTAACAGTTTTTGTATTCTCTTCATCGCCATATTAATTAAAGTTAGACCAATCGGGCTTGCGTTTTTGGGCAAAGGCCTTCATACCTTCCTGTCCTTCATCGCTAATACGGGCCGAGGCAATCATATCTGCCGTAAAATCTTCCAGCTGGTCAAGTTCGGTTTCAGCAGCTACTTTCTGTATTAACCATTTAGTATTTTTGACTGCTTCAGCTGCCGATGATTTTATAGCGCTAATGATATGATCCAAATACGCTTCCATCTGATTTTGTTCGCCTATAAAATTTACCAATCCAATTTGAGCAGCTTTTTCGGCATCAAAAGGCAAGCCGGTAAGCATTAGTTCGCGTGCATTAAACTCGCCTATACGTCTTAACACAAAAGGTGATATTGTTGCAGGCACCAAACCCAGCTGCACTTCTGAAAACCGGAAGCTGGTGTTCACATCAGCCAGGCTGATATCGGAAGCAGCCACTATGCCATTGGCTCCGCCAAAGCTGGCCCCATGGACAAGGGTAATCACAGGAAACGGAAAACTATATATCGCATAAAAAAGCCGGTATAACTGCTTGCTCTCCAACTTATTCTCGTTAAACGAATAATTCATCACCGACTGCATCCAATCCAAATCAGCACCGGCGCTAAACACACGCCCCTCGCCCCGAATCACCAGCGCACGGATATCTTGCCTGTGCCTGAGTGTCTCCAGTGCCAACAACAGCTCATCAATCATATGTTCGTCAAAGGCATTGCGCTTTTGGGGACGCGCCAGCCAAAGCAAAGCATATTGGTCGTGTTCTTCCAGTTTAATATATCTATACATAATCACTTACATTCTGAATACACCATTTTTCATATCATCAATCGGCTTATTTAGCGCCATGGATACGCCAATAGCCAGCGTGTTACGGGTTTGTGCAGGATCAATTATGCCGTCGTCCCAAACACGCGAAGTGCTGTAATAAGCCGAGCTTTCATATTCGTATTGCTTAAGAATTCCATTGTGTATATCATCCATTTCTTTTTGGGTGATTGTTTTGCCTTTTGCCTTAAGCTGTTGCATCTTTACACTGCTAAGCACCCCGGCAGCCTGCTGCCCTCCCATCACAGAAATTCGTGAGTTAGGCCACATAAACAACAGGTTAGGATCATACGCCCTCCCGGCCATGGCATAGTTGCCTGCACCAAACGAGCCTCCAAAAATAATGGTAAACTTCGGCACATTAGCATTTGCAATGGCATGGATTAACTTAGCCCCATGCTTTGCCAGTCCCTGATGCTCGTGCTTTTTACCAACAACAAAACCGGAGATATTCTGCAAAAAGATCAGCGGAATTTTCCTTGACTGACAAAGCTCGATAAAATGTGCACCTTTCATTGCAGATTCTGAGTCAAAAACACCAAAATTGCCCAAAACACCAACGGGATATCCCATCAGATAAGAAAATCCGCTAACCAGGCTACGACCATAATCGCGTTTAAACTCATGAAAGCGGCTACCATCGACCACGCGCATAATAATTTCGCGGGGGTCTACGGGTTTTTTCAAATCCAAAGGCGCAATACCATATAATTCATCCGCAGGATAGGCCGGTTCTTCGGTAGCTTTCTGATCCGGGATCATCTTTTTCCGGGCAGGGATAGACTGAAAAATATTGCGGCATATTTCCAGTGCATGCTCGTCATTTTCAGCAATATGATCAGCCACGCCAGAGATACTGCCATGCACCTGTGCCCCACCAAGTTCTTCAGCCGTCACTTCTTCGCCTGTGGCGGCTTTAACCAGCGGCGGTCCGCCAATAAAAATGGTTCCCTGGTTTTTGACAATAATGGTTTCGTCGCTCATAGCAGGCACATAAGCACCACCAGCAGTACAGGACCCCATAACGATGGATATCTGCGGCAAGCCCATGGCTGACATGCGTGCCTGGTGATAAAACAAACGTCCGAAGTCTTCCTTGTCAGGAAAAACACGCGATTGCTCAGGCAAAAATACGCCACCAGAATCGACAAGATAAACCGCCGGCAGGTGATTCTGCATGGCGATCTCCTGAGCCCTGACATGTTTGCGTATGGTCTCCCGCACATAAGTACCACCTTTTACTGTGGCATCATTGGCGATAATAACCACCTCATGGCCATGAATCACACCAATACCGGTTACGATGCCGGCACCGGGAAACGCATCACCATACTGCCCGTTGGTCGCCAGGGTGGACAGCTCTAAAAACGGTGTGTTGGCGTCAACCAGCTTATCTATACGATCGCGGACAAGCAACTTGCCCCTCTTTAAGTGTTTCTCCACAGCTTTGACAGAGCCTCCCTGCATAACCTTATCCAGCGAAGCAGTAAACGCTTCCATTAAAGCCTGGTAAGCGCGACTTTTATCTTTATATGCCTGGCTTCCGGTGTCTATTTTCGTTTTTAACTGATACACGATTCTCCTGATTTTTTGTAAAAAACAATATCATACTACTTTTGTTTCAACATCATTTAGAATGCAGAACAAAACCTCCAACAAATCATTAAAGATAGGCAGATTTCTGCTACTGGCAAAATACAAAAAGCCGGAATAAGTCATCAAAAGATTAACACACTGCATATCCGCCTACTACCCAGGCCATATAAATCATACTAAACCAAAAACTAACCAGTGTCAAAAAAAAATGAACAAAAAAAAACGCCATAATACATATGGCGTTCATAGGAAACCTTAATCTATCTATTTCACTTTATCTACGATCGCTTTAAATGCTTCCGGATGATTCATTGCAAGGTCGGCCAGCACTTTACGGTCGAGCTCGACATTATTGGCTTTCAATTTACCCATAAACTGCGAGTAAGATAAGCCATGCAAGCGTGCACCGGCATTAATTCGTTGAATCCACAATTTACGAAAGTTGCGTTTTTTAGCTCTTCTGTCACGATAAGCATATTGCAAGCCTCTTTCATAGGCATTTTTCGATACGGTCCAGACATTTTTTCTTCGGCCAAATTGTCCCTTTACCGCTTTGTAAACTTTTTTCTTTCTGTGTTTGGCCGCCACTGAATTAACTGATCTTGGCATAATTTTTCTTTTTTTTGCATTAGCGCCTCTTCCGAACAGGGCAAGGTCTTACAGCTAATGGCAAATTCAACACTAGTATTTACCTGAGCAACATACGTTTTACTTTTTTCACATCCGCTTTATCGACAATCGAAAAATAGCGCAGATTGCGTTTCTGTTTCTTTGTCTTTTTTGTCAGGATGTGACTTTTGTAGGCATGCTTTCTCTTAATCTTACCAGATCCGGTAATACCAAAACGTTTTTTGGCTCCGGATTTTGTCTTCATCTTAGGCATTGACTTCGGTTTTATTATTACATTATTTATTTTTCTTAGGTGCAATCATCATGATCATGCGTTTGCCTTCCATTTTGGGCAGGCTTTCCACCTTTCCGATTTCTTCCAGCTCATCGGCAAATTTCAGCAGCTTATACTTTCCCTGCTCCTTATAGATGATGGTACGTCCTTTAAAGAACACTTCGGCTTTCACCTTATTGCCATCAGTCAGGAATCTTTTAGCGTGATTCAGTTTAAAGTTAAAGTCATGGTCATCGGTATTTGGTCCCATACGGATTTCCTTGACCTGCACTTTCGCTGTTTTCTGCTTTGCCTGTTTTTCTTTTTTCTTTTTCTCATACAGGAACTTACGATAGTCGATCACCTTGCATACCGGAGGGTTAGCATTCGGTGAAATTTCAACCAGGTCCAGATCCTGTTGGTCGGCCATATCAATGGCTTGTTCGAGTGGATAAATACCCACGTCCACATTTTCTCCAACAACGCGCACCATAGGTGCTTTAATTCTGTTGTTAATGCGGTACGGCTCTTCTTTTTTCTTACGATAGCCTCCTTTATAAGGTCTTCTTGGTGCTATAGTTCTACCTCCTATATTTAGTTAAACATTTAATTCTTTATCAATTTCTTGTTGGATATTCCCGATAAAGTCTTTTAAAGCAAAGACACCCAGGTCACCTTCTCCTTGTCGCCTAACGGAGACCGACTCATTTTCAGCTTCTTTTTCTCCGATAATCAGCATATAAGGTATTTTTTTCAATTCGGTATCCCGAATTTTCCGTCCGATTTTCTCACTTCGGCGATCAATTTGGGCGCGAATATCGTAATTATCCAGCAAAGATAAAACTTTTTCTGCATAATTATGATATTTTTCACTGATAGGCAATATCATAACCTGGTCGGGGGTTAACCAGAGCGGGAATTTACCGGCCGTATGCTCTATCAATACAGCGACAAAGCGCTCCATCGACCCAAAAGGAGCGCGATGAATCATAACGGGTCTGTGCTTTTGGTTATCGCTACCGGTATATTCAAGTTCAAAGCGCTCGGGCAAATTATAGTCTACCTGCACCGTTCCAAGCTGCCAGGAGCGCCCCAGCGCATCCTTTACCATAAAGTCAAGTTTAGGACCATAAAAGGCTGCTTCTCCATATTCCACAACATAATCCATGGCACTTTCCTTCATGATATCAAGAATAGCGTTTTCGGCCTTATCCCAATTTTCATCAGAGCCTATATATTTTTCTTTGTTGTCAGGATCGCGTAACGAAACCTGAGCCACATAATCCTTAAAATCCAAAGCCTTAAAAATCTTGACAATAATATCCATCACGCCTTTGAATTCCTCTTTCACCTGATCGGGTGTACAGAAAATATGGGCATCATCCTGAGTAAATCCTCTTACGCGCGTTAAGCCGTGAAGTTCGCCACTTTGTTCATAGCGGTATACGGTACCAAACTCGGCATAACGCACCGGCAGATCGCGGAATGAGAACTGCTTTGCATTGTATATTTCACAATGATGGGGGCAGTTCATGGGTTTAAGCATAAACTCCTCACCTTCGTTCGGTGTTTTGATTGTTTGAAATGAGTCTTCCCCGTATTTCTGGTAGTGACCGGAAGTTTTATACAGGTTCACATTTCCGATATGGGGTGATATTACTTGCTGATAACCCGCCTTCCGTTGGATCTTTTTCAGGAAACTTTCCAAACGCTCACGCAAAGCAGCCCCTTTGGGCATCCACAAAGGTAAGCCCGGCCCCACTTTTTGTGAAAAGGTAAATATCTCCAGCTCCTTACCTATTTTTCGATGATCCCGCTTTTGCGCTTCTTCCAGCATCTGCAGATATTCATCCAGGAGCTTTTTCTTTGGAAACGTAATACCATAAATTCTGGTTAATTGTTTACGGCTTTCATCACCTCTCCAGTAAGCACCGGCAATACTCAAAAGCTTAATTGCTTTAACAGGCCCTGTATTTGGAATATGCGGGCCACGACATAAATCGGTAAATTCACCAGACGTATAAAACGTAATCGTGCCGTCTTCCAGCTCATTGATCAGTTCAACTTTATATTCATCCCCTTTATTCCGGTAGTGTTCAAGAGCTTGCTTTTTAGGCACCTCTTCGCGGATAAATTCCTGTTTTTGCCTGGCCAGCTCTTTCATTTTCTTCTCTATAGCGGGGAGATCATCCTGCGTAATTGTGTGGTCACCAGGGTCAATATCATAATAAAAACCATTGTCAATGGAAGGACCAATACCAAATTTCACACCAGGGTACAACAACTCTATAGCTTCCGCCATAAGGTGAGCAGAAGAATGCCACATTGCTTCTCTCCCCTCTTCGTCATCCCAGGTAAGCAATTTCAGCTCTGCATCTTCCTGTATAGGGCGCATAGAATCAACAACATTACCATTTACTTTGGCAGCAAGAACATTCCGGGCCAGGCCTTCACTGATGTCTTTCGCTATGTCCAATGCTGTGGTTCCCGCCGGCACCTTTCGAATGCTCTTATCGGGTAAGCTTATATTTATCATGATTTTGATTTCTTCTTGATAGTGATAAAATGATGTGCAAAGATATAAAAATGCAAGGAAGTTCAAACTCACCGTTGCTGTTTTCCTGTAACAAAAAAATCCAATGCATGTTCACGATGATAGCGCATAGCATCTCTTTTGTTTTTCAACATATAAACCTCTATCAAACAATTTTTTACAAAAAATATTTAAAAAAATTCCACAAATCATTTAAATTATTAAAATATTTTGTGTGTATTTTTTTACTTTTAAACCCTGTAAAAACACCCCTGACAAAAACAAGACGAGCATAAATCAATAATTTATAAATAAACCAAACCTTAAACACTTATGAAAAAAATTGCAGGAATTATGATGTTCGGATTTTTGATAACATCATTATTAAATGCTCAACCAACAACTGCACCCGGGCAGGACATTGTTGGCTATGGTTATGATGTTTTCGGCAAATTTGCTGATAACGAGAGCCTAAAAAACTATTGTCTTTTTGATTGGCAAGACCCTTATGACAAGAATTTCGGGAGTTACACCTACAGTATACCCGGGAATGTCATGCTAAAAAATGTCGGGAAAAAAGTTAAAACAGAAGTTTCAGGAGCGAACAAGCGTTCCTACGCCAGGTCCTTTTCATCTTCAGTAGGCTTAGGGGTAGACGCATTGCTATTCAGTGCTTCGGTCAACACAACCTTTTCCCAGTCATCGTCAGGCAGCAGCGCAGAATATTTTCACACCATCCGCGATGCTAACCGGATATGGCAAATTGCCATTGACGAGCGGTATGATCATAAAGATATGCTCAACCCAAAAGTAAAAGAAGACATCAATAATATGGCGCCGGCGAAACTGTTTGAAATTTACGGCACACATTACGTTGCCTCGGCTTATCTGGGCGGACGTGCGGACTACTCCAGTGTGACAAAGATTACAACAAGCATGAACACCAAAACCATAGGCACTGCAGTAGAAGCGCAGTATAAAGCCATTAGCGCCAATGCAAGTATGGATATGTCACAGCAGGAACGCGAGATAAAAGAAAACACAACAACAAAGTTAACCGTCACAGGTGGAAATGCAGAGTATGCCAACGATATTAATAATTATGAAGCCTATAAAAACTGGGCTGACGGAATACGTGATATGCCGGTACTTTGCGACTTTGACAAGAAAAGCCTGATTCCTATTTGGGAACTCGCATCAACCCAGGCCCGAAAAAATCTCCTCAAATCGTATTTTGAAAATGTCCTGATCAAAAACTACGAGCTCCCTGAAGCCATGGTTAACCTGGTTTCTTTAGCCAATAAAGTATACCGTGTTAAAAGCGAAGGCACCAATAAATACTGGGACCTGAAAGGCTACAATGTAAACGCACAAAAACGTGGAGGAGATATTCAGATGTTTGACAGCGACCTAAAACAGAAAAATACCATTGGTTCGGATCGTTATTTTAAGATTATCCCCCACAAGACCGAATCCGACTATGTATTTCTTCAACCACAACATGCCAATTTAGTTGTAGACATAAAAGGAGGCTCCAAAGAAGGAGGCGCTGAAGTTCATCTGTGGAATCATGGTAAAAACAATGCGGCACAAATGTTTAAGATGGAACCAGTAGAAGGTAAAGAAAACACCTACTATTTGGCAGCCAAGTGCAGTGGTCTTTATTTAACAGCCGGAGAAAATGTAAATACCGCAGGCCGAAAAGGCAAGCAATCCAGCAAAGGGCTCCAAAGAGGCGGCCCCTCTGCTCCATCAGCCACGGCTTCTGCTTCGGAAGTAAATAATGGCACAAAAGTGTATCAACGCGAATTTACCGGCGCAGATAATCAGCAATGGGTATTTGAAGAAACCGACCCTAAACTTATGACCCCTCCCTATGATTATCATAGCATTTATAATGTGCAATGTGTTGCTGGCGGAAAATACTGGGATTTTAATGGAAAAGCAAGTGATAACAAAAACGGCTCTCGCCTGAAGTTGTGGAGCATGAGCTGGGGCCCGGACGATCGCTTTATCAGCCTTGCCCCTTCCGACAAAGAGCATAAATATTTCTACATCAAGCCTACCTGGACAACCAGAGTGCTGGATGTCAGCATGAGCACGATCAATAAAAATGGTGGCAAAATCCAGATTTGGGATCAAAACAGTGAGTCGCAGCAGCTGTTTAGTTTTGAGTATGCCGGTGCACCCAACACCTGGTATATCAAAAACAAACGCTCCGGAAAATACCTGGATGCCGCAAAAAGCGAAATCAATAAAAACGGAGGTAAGGTTCAGCAATGGACGTTCCATGGAGGCGATAACCAAAAATGGGTCTTGCGTTCCTATCCCAAAATTGCAGATGTGGAAAAACTGACCGGAACCTATCATATTAAAGCTGCTTTTAGTAATAAATATTGGGATTTGCCGGGCAGCGGAGCCGAAAGCAAAGGAAAAGGAGAGCAAATAAAGATTTGGAGTTTGGATGGTGGCGCCGACCGCAAGGTAAAGATCAAACCTACGGGCGACCACGACTGGGCGCAAATCATTTTCCAAAACGGCCATAAAGCCGCCGATGTTAAAGGTACATCAAAAAATAATGGTGGAGAGCTGCATACATGGGACCCACATGGCGGAAATTCTCAGAAATGGGGAATATACATAACCGGTAAAACAACTTTTGTCCTGGTCAACAAAAACAGCAGAAAAGCTGTGGATGTAGAGGGAGGAAATATAAATGAAAACGGCTCTAAATGTCACCAGTGGACCCGGCATAATATCAAAAGCCAGCAATGGCAATTGATAGATCCCAAAACCAAAAAAGCTGTTGATTTGTTTAGCTTATAAAAAAGAAAATCAGTAAACAAAAAAAGCCTCCGTAAACGGGGGCTTTTTTTCTGTTTATTACAATTGTGATTTTGTTGGTCGCTATCATTTATGATTAGGGACTTGCCATGACAAGTCAAAATCCGACAACTTCTCTAAGCAATTGTTTTGGCTTTTTGAGCAATGCAACATGTTTATCGACATGAATCATAGCAGAGACAGACATATTAAGAGCTTTCCATTGGATATCATCATTCTGTCCAATCATTTTCAGAATCAGTACCGGTCCGATTTTAATGGTAAGCTCCGGAATATCACTGGCGCTCTCTTTAAACTTTTTGACAGCCTGCCGCAAATTTTCACTGGCCTCATCCGGAGAACAAAAAGCCCTTTCCACTTCAGCAGTAGCTTGATAGACCTCATTCATAGTCATTGGAGCTTTAGAAATGCCCATACGCTGATTTTCTTGTTCGGGTTTTTTATCCGGATGGTAAAAAATAAAGCCTACTTCATCTAACACATTAAGCATTTCATCGTGTGCAGTTTCAATCAAACGCCCATCGCTGGTACCAAAAAAGGCATACACCGGCATATGTCTGTTTAGGGGCCGTTTTTTATAGTAGGTATTGATGGAATTAAAGGAGATATATTCACTAAAGGCATTCTGTAAGATATAGATCTGATCTTTCAGATGGCGGATTTCCTGTTGGTATTCGCTGGTAGCTTCATGCAGTTTGTTTTCATAATATTGATAAAACTGCTTCATAAAATGGTTTTTGGGGCCGGCAGCCACCAGGCGCTTACCTTCGTCGGTATCGGTAAAGTTCTCGAAATTATTAATAAACTGTTCGGCCAGTGTCTGAGCCTGTTTATCCCAGGCATCAGGATATTTCCAGGTATTTCTGGGGTTCAGTATTTGAGGGTCAACACCTTCGACATGCTTAGGGATATTCAGTCCAAAAATGGGCAGTTCCTCATACTGTTCTTCATCGATAGACCCATTTAAGATCGCTTTAATAATCATACGAGTAGCGGGCAGGTCGATACGGTGTCCCACACCATAAGCTCCGCCAGTCCATCCGGTATTAACCAGATAAGCGGTAGCGCCATGCTCGCGCATCTTCTCTGCCAGGGCTTTAGCATAAACAGTAGGATGCAACAGCAGAAATGCAGCGCCAAAAGCAGAAGAAAACGTAGGCAGGGGTTCTTTGATACCCCGTTCTGTCCCGGCCAGCTTGGCCGTATAACCACTCATAAAATAATACTTGGCCTGGTCTTCGGTTAAGCGGGAAACAGGAGGCAAAACACCAAAAGCATCGGCTGTCAGAAAGATTACCCGCTTTGGATGAGGCCCTTTAGACACCGGCCGCACAATATTTTCAATATGATAAATCGGATACGATACCCGTGTATTTTCCGTCTTTGAAGCATCGCTAAAATCAATAGCACCGGTATCCTGGTCATAAACGACATTTTCCAGCAAGGCATCCTTTCGAATAGCATTATAGATATCCGGTTCTTTTTCTTTACTAAGATTGATACATTTTGCATAGCATCCTCCTTCCAGATTAAAGACCCCCTCATCATCCCAGCCGTGTTCATCATCGCCAATAAGATAGCGGTCGGGGTCAGCAGACAGTGTTGTTTTTCCGGTGCCGGATAAGCCAAAGAATATAGCCGTATCGCCATTTTTACCCATATTGGCGGAGCAATGCATGGCAGCAACGCCCTTCAGAGGCAAAAAGTAATTCATAATAGAAAAGAATCCTTTTTTGATTTCTCCACCATACCACGAGCCCCCGACAACAGACATTCTTTCTTTGATATTGAAAGCCACAAAAACATCACTGTTCAAACCATGCTCCATCCATTTCGGATTGGTAGCTTTACAGGCATGCAACATCACAAAATCGGGCTTGAAGTCCTTTAAGTCATCGTCCGAAGGACGGATAAACATGTTCTTGACAAAGTGGGCCACCCAGGCTACCTCAGTAATCACCCTGATCTTCATCCGGGTATTTTCA
>JBNJHE010000048.1:0-18369 GCA_051748205.1 Bacteroidota bacterium
GAACACAGAACCCCGGTGAAACAGCTCCTGCCGTCGCGTTTCTCGGGGCAAGCAAGGAACAAGAAACAAAAAACAAGGAACAAAGAACATTGAACACGGAACATTGAACATTGAACACGGAACATTAAATTTAGACAGATGAAAGAAAAAATCAAGGAATACAAAAAAGAAGCAGAGACCTTTACAGCTAAAAATCTTGACGAATTAGAAGCATTTCGCATTAAATTTCTGAGTAAAAAAGGAATTATCCCGTCACTATTTGCTGACTTCCGGCATGTTCCAAAAGAGCAAAAGAAAGAAACAGGTCAGCAATTGAATGATTTAAAGCAGTTTATTCAAATAAAAATTACTGATTTAAAAGAAGAGCTCCGTAACAAAGAGGATCAGAAAGGCCAACAGCAGGATTTAACCTTAGCTGTCGACTGGCGCGAAACAGGTGCGCGTCATCCAATATCAATTGTCAGGAATGAAATCAATGACATCTTTAAGCGCATTGGCTTTACCATAGCAGAAGGGCCCGAAATAGAAGATGATTTCCATAATTTTTCAGCGCTGAATTTCCCTCCGGAGCATCCGGCCCGCGATATGCAGGACACCTTTTTTGTTGAAAAAGACCCGGATATTGCATTGCGCACACACACCTCCTCGGTTCAGGTTCGTGTAATGGAAAACAGCCAACCCCCTATCCGTATTATCGCCCCGGGGCGCGTTTTCAGAAATGAAGCCATCTCGGCACGGGCACACTGCATCTTTCATCAGGTGGAAGGGCTGTATGTAGATAAAGATGTCTCTTTTGCTGACATGAAACAAACACTGATGTTTTTTGCACGCGAAATGTTCGGAGAAGATACCAAAATTCGCCTCCGCCCCAGCTATTTTCCTTTTACAGAGCCTTCTGCCGAAATGGATGTGAGTTGTAATATCTGCGGAGGCAAAGGTTGCAATGTCTGTAAGTATACAGGCTTTTTAGAAATTATGGGTTGTGGCATGGTAGACCCCAACGTGCTGGAAGCCTGTGGTATCGACAGCGAAACCTATACAGGATTTGCTTTTGGCATGGGCGTTGAACGGATTGCCATGTTAAAATATCAGGTCAATGATCTGCGCCTGTATTTTGAAAATGACATGCGCTTCCTTAAACAATTTGAGCAATCTTTGGATTAATCCAATTGCTTACACAACAAATATTGCCTTTCCTATAGATTCAGGCACTATTTATAAAAAGGTTTAATTCAGTAGTCTTAGCCAGGAAGCTCATAATGAATTCCGGCATCAGGCCCTAAAGGAATACCAAACACAAGCCATACGATGAGAAGCACAACCCAAATCAGGAAAAAGGCTATTGAATAAGGGATCATTGTTGCCACTATAGTTCCAATACCGGCTTTTTCATCATATTTTTGCACAAATGCAATAATCAGCGCAAAAAAGCTCATCATAGGTGAGATAATATTTGTCACACTATCACCGATACGATAAACCATCTGCGATAATTCCGGGGAGTATCCCATAATCATAAACATAGGGATAAAGATGGGCGCCAGAATTGCCCATTTGGCTGATGCACTGCCCATCAACATATTGATACTTGCAGATAAAATAATAAACAGTATCATCAGCGGTATAAGGCCTATATCCGCAGACATTAATAATCCGGCACCTTTCACGGCAATAATAATTCCAAGATTACTCCATTTAAAGAAAGCGACAAACTGAGCTGCGAAAAAAACCAGCACCAAATAAGTAGCCATGGTTTTCATGGAGTCAGCAGCGCCTTTCATCACATCAGTATCATTTTTAAACTTGCCGACAATAATCCCATAAACAACTCCCATAGCGCCGGCTATAATGAATATCATAGCAACAACGCCCTTAATTACCGGAGAGCTGAGCATTCCACCGTCTCCACCTCTGAGGAATCCGTCTTCAGGCAATATGCCGACCAGAGTAACCCCTGTGATTACCAACAAAGTAATAAAAGCACCGATTAGCCCTTTCTTTTCCTTTTTGGTAACTTTATCATGATTTTCATCGTGTTCAGAATCTCCGCCGGTATATTTCCCTAATCTGGGTTCCACTAGTTTTTCAGTAACAAAGGTCCCCACAAAGGCAATGATAAAGGTAGAAGCAACCATAAAATAATAATTTGCCGTAGGATTAACTTCATAGACGGGGTCTATAATACGGGCAGCTTCCTGCGATAACCCAGCCAGGAGAGGATCGATTGTTCCCAACACCAGATTCGCACTATATCCTCCTGATACACCGGCAAATGCCGCTGCCATTCCGGCAATCGGATGCCGCCCCAGGGCATAAAATATGACTCCGGCCAGCGGAACCAGTAATACGTACCCAACACTGGATGCTACGTTAGAAAGTATTCCGGCAAAAACTATAACAAATGTTATCAGGTGTTTGGGCGATTTCAGAACCAACACCTTGATGACTGTATTAATCAGTCCGCTTTGTTCTGCGATACCAATTCCCAGCATAGCTACCAAAACAATCCCTAAGGGGGCAAATCCGGTAAAGTTAGTTACCATTTCAAGTAATATCCGGTGAATACCGTACTCCGAAAGCAAATTCACCGGCTTTATCACCTCATTAGTAGCAGGATGAATGGCTTCCCAACCCATGAAATGGCCTATTGCAGAAAACAATAATGCAGCCAGGGCAAATAAGGCAAACAATGTAGCCGGATGCGGCAAAGCGTTACCGGCTCGTTCTGTCCAGTTCAACATCCTTTGGAGTACTCCAACCTTCTCTCCTTTTTTACTCATATAAACATAGGTTTCTTTATTTCATATTTTGGACAAAAATAATAACAAGCCCGAAACCTCGATGTTTTTAAGCTAAATAATTTCTTCTATCTCTCTTTTTTAGACGACAGAAAGCTTCATCATATTCGTTTTGCCATATTTTTCAAGTGGTGTAGAGGCAATATTAATGACCAGATCGCCTTTTTGGGTAATCATTTTCTTTTTCAGCAGCATCAAGATATCTTCGATGGTATGATCAGTAGAAATAAATTTATCATAAAAAAAGCCTTTGATACCCCATACAAGGCTTAACTTACTCAGCAAAGAATGATTGTTCGTAAATATATAAATATCAGCTTTGGGTCGTTGTCCGGCAATTTCAAAAGCTGAATAACCACTATGTGTCATTCCAACGATAACTTTGGCCTCAACCTGCTGAGCCATCAGGCAAGCATTATATATAACCGAATTAGAGATAAATCGCTCATGATTATCTACTTGAGGAGGAAAATGTTTATAGTAAATATCCTCCTGCTGTTCTACCTGCTGAATTATTTTTTTCATCACCTGCACCACGCGCACCGGATTATGACCAACAGAGGTTTCCCCACTCAGCATTAGCGCGTCAGCACCATCAAGCACAGAATTGGCTACATCATTGACTTCGGCACGCGTAGGCGAAAAGTTTTTGATCATGCCTTCCATCATTTGCGTAGCTATAATAGCCGGTTTCGATTTGGTCATACATTGTTTAACGATCCTTTTCTGAATTAAAGGCACTTCTTCCAGCGGGATTTCTATACCCAGGTCTCCACGGGCAATCATAATAGCATCAGCCGTATTCACAATATTATCCAGATCATTCATTGCTTCGGGCTTCTCTATTTTGGCCACAATAAGCGGAGGCTTCTTACTATTTGTCCTGGCAATATGATGGCGTAATTCAATAATATCGGAAGCTGATCGAACAAAAGATAAAGCGATCCACTGCACCCCCTGCTTCATAATAAAATCCAAATCATTCAAATCCTTATCCGTTAGGGCAGGCAGATTAATCCGTGTATTGGGTAGATTGATACCTTTTTTCGAATGCAAGGCCCCTCCGTAGATTACTTTCGCTTTTACGATCCTGCTTTTTTCCACACTCAAAACCTCTAAAACCAGACGCCCGTCATCAATCTGTATTTGCTCTCCTTTTTGGACATCGCCCGAAAAGCCACTATAATCCACCGGTATAGCATCGCTTGTTTGCTCTGTTACTCCACATTCCAGGCTAATGACCTGCCCCTTTTCCAAACTAAGTGAGTCGACGTTTAGTTGCCCTACCCGGATTTTTGGTCCCTGCAAATCGGCCAGAATAGCAGCATGCTTTCCATGTTTTAGATTTAATGCATCTATACTTTCTATGGTCCTTTTATGCTCCTGCTGAGTCCCATGAGAAAAATTAATACGGAAGACATTAACTCCTGTCTCCATAAGCTTTTCCAGTGTCTGAAAATCCGACGAAGCCGGACCAATAGTAGCTATTATCTTTGTTTTCATGCCGTTGGCCTTTTGTTGTATTATCTCCATTTTACTAATGGCTGATATGGATTCTTACGTTTTTCCTGTTTATGCTCTTCCAAAACCATCAACTCCAATAGCTCAAAAATATCAAAAATATGATTTGAGGCTTCCGGTAGAATTTGCTGCACGAATTGTGTATTAGGAAGACTTCTGAATTTTGTAATTATATCACCCTGGTCGTGCACCTGATAGTTCCCTCTGCCTATAAACAGAAAATCGACTTTGCCCAATTTCGGCAGCAAAGCGCCACGAGGATTCTTATTATTTATCAAATACCATTCAGTGTTATGATAGTGGTCATACTCACGAAAAACACTATAACTCAACGATTGCTGTTGATGCTGATGATAATACTCAAGATTTGATCGTCGCTCCAGATTAAATCCTGCATATTTATTCATAAAAAAAGTCATACGATAATCCTTGTTGGTTGAAGTAATCAACAAGACAAACCCATCCACCTCCTGTTGCTCAGCATTGAGCTTTAGCACTTTTTTTTTAGCCATCATGATGATCCGTTCTAAATTCGTTGGCTAAAAATACAAAAATGAACGGAGCTATACCAAAGGTTTTCCCGAAAGAAATCAAAGCCCGGCAAATTGCTGCTTACAATTCGGAATCCGCACCGATATTCAAAAAATTACAGGTCTTTTCAGCCGCCAGCTTTTCAGCACCTTTAATAGAAAAATCAATTCCTTCCTCATACGGCTCGCCATCGATAAAAACGCGTACATGATATTGCTTTTCCACACCCTGACCGATTTCCTCCACCACTTTAAAGTCAATGTCTTTGCGTTCTTTTTGCGACCATTCTATCAACGTACTTTTATAATTGATATCTTTTTGAATCAGACTATCCAGGTCGACATGCACTTTAATGATATTATCTAGCAGAAGACGGTAACAGGATTCATAACCTTTATCGAGATACATAGCACCGACAAAAGCTTCAAAAGCATCACCAAGGATCGATTTGGAATTGGTTTGTTTGTATCCGGCAGAGAGGATCAATTTATCCAGGCCAAGTTTTCGGGAAAGCGTATTCAAATGGGAGCGGCTAACAATCTTAGACCGGGTTTCGGTTAAAAAGCCTTCGTCTTTAAAGGGGTACTTTTTAAACAGAAAGTCAGCAACCACACTTCCTAAAATAGCATCGCCCAAAAACTCCAGACGTTCATTACTATCTTTGACACCTTCTTTGATTTCCTCGGCAACAGACTTATGAGTTAGCGCCAATTTATACAAAAAAATATTTCCGGGATAAAACCCGAAAATATTTTTTATGGATTCATATAACTCTTTATCTTCTGAAAAATGAGCTTTTACAGGCTTAAAAACATTCAAAGCTTATGCATTAAATTTTTTAAAAATCAAAGTAGCATTATGCCCGCCAAAGCCAAAGGTATTGGATAATCCATAGTTGATATCACGGCTAACCGCCTTATGCGGAGTAAAGTTAAGCCGCTCATCAATATCAGGGTCCAAATGATCCAGGTTAATGGTTGGAGGGATGATACTATCATCGATAGACAAAATAGTAGCAATCGCCTCCATTGCCCCGGCAGCGCCTAACAAGTGCCCTGTCATAGATTTGGTAGAGTTAATGCCAATAGAATAGGCATGCTCTCCAAAAAGCGTTGTAACAGCCTTGGGTTCAGACAAATCACCTAATGGCGTAGATGTTCCATGCGTATTGATATGATCTATATCCTCGGGCTTAATGCCCGCATCATTTAAGGCTTCTTTCATTGCTCTGACAGCACCTTCACCTTCAGGGTGCGGTGAAGTCATATGATGCCCATCAGCAGACATTCCGGCCCCAACAACTTCGGCATAGATTTTAGCACCACGTCTTTTCGCATGTTCATACTCCTCAAAGATGAGAGATCCTCCACCTTCGCCCAGCACAAAGCCATCACGGTCTTTATCAAATGGGCGAGATCCTTTTTGAGGTTCATCATTACGGGTAGAGATCGCATGCATGGCATTAAAACCGCCGATACCAGCTTCGTTGATTGCAGCCTCAGAACCACCCGAGACAAAAGCATCAGCTTTGCCCAAACGGATCAGATTATAAGCATCAGATAAAGCATGGGCTGAAGATGCACATGCTGAAACAGTGGAATAATTCGGCCCTTTCAGTCCATATTTTATGGAAATATGACCCGCTGCAATATCTGCGATCATCTTTGGTATAAAAAAAGGACTGAACCGGGGGGTTCTTTCTCCTTCTACAAAATCCGAGATTTCTTTAATAAAGGTTTCCAGACCTCCTATTCCAGAGCCCCAAATAACACCAACACGGTCAAGATTTTCGGCCTCCTCTGCGATACGTGAATCCTTAACTGCTTCTTCAGCACTGATTAACGCAAACTGTGAATATAAATCCAGCTTGCGAATCTCTTTACGATCAAAATAATTTTTTGGATCGTAATCTTTCACTTCACACGCAAATTTGGTCTTAAACTTGCTGGCATCAAAACGTGTAATTGGAGCTGCACCGCTTTCGCCTGCTTTTATCGCACTCCAGGTTTTTTCCAGATTGTGACCAAGCGGTGAAATCGTGCCTAATCCTGTGACAACTACGCGTTTAAATTCCATGAATCTATCCGTTGCTTATTTTGAATTGTTTTCAATATAGCTGACCGCTTCTCCCACGGTACCAATTTTTTCTGCTTGATCATCCGGAATAGCGATATTGAATTCCTTTTCAAATTCCATAATCAATTCAACGGTGTCAAGTGAATCTGCGCCCAGGTCATTGGTAAAACTAGCTTCCGGGGTAACTTCGCTTTCATCAACGCCAAGCTTATCAACGATAATGGCGTTTACTCTTGTTGCAATATCAGACATTGTGTTATTCTTTTTTGGTTAAACAAGTGTGCAAAGAAATAAATTAAAAGGTTTAAAAACAAGAAAAAAATGGCTTCTTTTTATGAACTTTTACATATTCTATTGGTATAAAGTATTTTACGCCACTTTTTTGGGCTCATTTTTCTGCTTTTAACACGGCAAAGATACAAATTACACCACTCTGTTGCAAGTTATTATTTCATAAATCCGGCAAAAGCAATGCTCAGCAATACAAAAATGTTGTTATCCCGCACTGCTGTTATATATAAATCTAATACCTTTGACCCAAAAAGCAATGACGAATATCGCGATTTTTGCTTCCGGAAATGGGACTAATGCAGAAAGCATTATACGCTATTTTCAACACCACCCTGGCATACGGACTGCTTTAGTGGTCTGCAACAAGCCTGATGCAGGAGTATTAAAGCGGGCTGCCCGTTATCAGATACCCACAAAAGTATTCCCCTCAAAAGTATTTAAGGAAGACCCGGAGCAAATTCTTAGAATACTAAAGACCTATAATATCGATTTCATTGCATTGGCTGGTTTCATGTTGCTGCTCCCTAAAAAGCTGGTTTACACCTACCCTGATAAGATTGTCAACATACATCCGGCCCTGCTTCCGGCCTACGGCGGGAAAGGCATGTACGGGGATTTTGTTCATCAGGCCGTGCTGGATGCTAAAGAAAGTCACAGTGGTATCAGCATTCATTATGTAAATGAAGACTATGACGATGGAAATATAATCTTTCAGGCAAGCTGCCCGGTAACCCCTAAAGATACTGTAGCTTCTCTGGCAAAAAAAGTGCATGCCTTAGAACACGAGCATTATCCGCGAGTAATAGAGCATATTATTACGCAACAACAAAAGGGTTGACAAGCCTCAGAGCTTATTATTTCTGATGCTCAATCAAGGCTTTCACCGGCTCCAGACCTTCTGTGGTTCCATGTTCTATAGCCTTAAGTACAGCTCCTCCTCCGGTAAAAATATAATATTTGGGATGATCCAAAGCCATAATATAAAGCCCCGGCAACAAACGCTTTAGCTCCTGCATGGTATCTCCGCCGCCATATAGCTTGGAGGCTTCCTGATTTTCGTCAATCAGATTATCTAGCGCGATAGTCCCTTCATTAAAATGTGGAGTATAACCCATCACAGCATTCACAAATATTGTCCTGGCCTGATGAAAAACTGCTTTGACATTTTCTTCCTCAAAAGATGCTGCCGCTACATCTAAAACATAATTCATCTCTTCCCCCTGTTTTAGCTCACGCACATCTCTAACTCTGTATTGCCCCTCCAGCTTTCCTTCCATAGTATCCGACTCTATGATTAAGGGCAACTCGATGAGCTTACCATCATGTTTGGCAGCATAGGCAACAAATTCTTTGGCATGTTTTAGATCATCGTCAGACACTCCTTTTATTTTAACATTATATTTAGCAGCCAGATATGCATTATATATCAATCCTCCCAGAATTAAAAAGTCTGCTTTTTCCATCAACGCATACAAAGGCTGAATTTTAGTATCGAATTTGGCCCCAGCAACAACAGCTACCAATGGTGGATCAGCCTGATATATTCGATCCAGGTTTCTGATTTCTTTTTGCATCAGATAGCCTGCATAACTGGGAAGATAAGGAGGCACCCCTACTGTAGAGGCATGGGGCTGCCAGGATCCGAAAGCATCATTAACAAAAATATCTGCCAGGCCCGCAAGCTGGTAAGCAAAACGCTCAGCAACTTCACCTTTTTGCTCTTCACCATAAAACCACCGTGTGTTTGGCATATAGATTCCGTCAATTTTATCTTCGCGCAACTCCCGGATAAGATGATTTACAGATGTCTCGACACCAGGATAGCCTTTTTCCGGATGACTGTCAAACGCAGGTACTTTTAAGTTGATATGTAATTTGTTTTCCAGATACTCAACAATAGGCTGTACCGAAGTGTCTTCTGAAATATTTATCGTTCCTGAATTCTTATCCCGCGGCCTGCCAACATGAGTCATCAGTATTATCTTTCCTCCTTTGGCATTAATGTGATATAAGGTTCCGATAGTAGCATCTATGCGGTAAGGGTCATGGATAAGTCCTTTTTTTACTACATTATGATCAACCCTGACAAGGACAATTTTCCCATCCAGGTCAGCATCTTGTATTTTTGGTAGATTTCTAATTGTCATCGTTGTTGATTTTTTACAGGCTTTTATAGATTTTTTTGGTCTGCGCTTCATGCCCGGGTTTTTTCAGCAAGGCAAACATATTGTTTTTATAGGCTTCCACTCCCGGCTGATCAAAAGGGTTAACCCCCAGCAAATAACCACTTAATGCACAAGCATATTCAAAAAAATAGATCATTTGTCCAATAG
The DNA here is from genome assembly GCA_051748205.1 of Bacteroidota bacterium. Taxonomy (GTDB): domain Bacteria; phylum Bacteroidota; class Bacteroidia; order Bacteroidales; family PWNQ01; genus PWNQ01. The sequence continues at coordinate 9,551 of JBNJHE010000048.1, forward strand.
AATATGCATCTATTTGAGGCACACTAAGCTGAATCACAGGGACACCTCCCTCGACATGAGCCATTATTGTCCCGGTCTCCGCTTTATGGTTTATTTCATGAATGCGTATATCCTGCAGATAGTTCAGTTTATCCAGATTATTGGAGTCAGCAGGTACTCGCAGCTTACTTTTTGGATTATCCACATGGATTACAGTCTCAAACAAATGCCGTTCCCCCTCCTGTATATATTGTCCCAAAGAATGTAAATCTGTTGTAAAAGACACTGAGGCCGGGAAAATCCCTTTACCCTCCTTGCCTTCACTTTCGCCATAAAGCTGTTTCCACCACTCAGCAAAATAGTGAAGTGCCGGTTCAAAAGAGACCAGGATTTCAGTTTTTCTTCCCTGCTGATAAAGCAAGTTCCGCGCAGCAGCATATAAAAAAGCAGGATTTTTTTCCAGGCTGTCGGTTTGATACAATTGTTCTCTCATATCCGCAGCTCCTTTCATCAAAGCCTGAATATCAACATTTCCCATAGCCAAAGGCAATAGTCCAACCGGTGTCAGCACAGAATAACGACCACCAACATCATCCGGCACAACATAAGAGCTATAGCCTTGTTGAATTGTTAGCGTTCGCAGCGCTCCTTTTTCCTTATCGGTGATAGCGATAATTCTTTTGCGGGCATTGGTTTTGCCGTATTTGGCTTCGAGATGTTCGCGCAATAAACGAAAAGCTATCGCTGGTTCTGTGGTTGTACCCGACTTTGAAATAACAGCCAGGGCATAATCCTTTTTATTAAGCAGGGCCAGCAAGTCAGACAGATAGTCTTCAGAAATATTATTCCCGGCATAAAGCAATACAGGCTTTTCTTCGGGTATCAATTGGTCAAAACTATGCTTGAGGGCTTCATGCACTGCCCTGGCACCCAGGTAGGAGCCTCCTATACCCACAACCACAAATACATCAATATCCGGAGACAAACGTCTGACATCATCGTCGATAGCTACAAACTGCTCTTGCCGGAAAGTTTCCGGTAGGTCCATCCATCCTAAATAGTCTTTCCCGGCTCCTGTCTTATGATGAAGCTTTTGCCTGGCTTGTTGAAGCTCTTTCTCATAAGCCATTAAATCTTCCTGCTTAATGTGCTTTAAGATTTGACTTACATTAATTTCCATATCGTTATCTTTGAATTTATAATATGATGGTGAAGATAAAATATTTTGCAGAGGAAACCAAAAAAAAATAAGGGATACTTTCCCGGGTATCCCTTATTTACTTAAACACATGAATAATAACATAATTAAAACTCACTTAAACTACTCATATATACTAAACCAAAATTTCGTATTATTACTACTGCAAAGATAAGAGGCAGCGAACGCCAAAGCTGTTAAAGGAATATAACAAAAGTTAAAATAAGTTAAACAGGTATAAACAAGGACGCAGAAAAACTAATTTTGCCCTTATGGCTCGCAAAAAGATTATCATTATTGTCGTCATGGCAAGCCTGGCCTTGTCAGGATTAATAGTATTGCAATTTCACTGGGTAAAAAATGTGCTTGAAATACGCAATTCCAGTTTTGACAACTCGGTAGAAAGGGCTTTACAGAATACAGCAAAGACCATAGAAAAGCACGACTTACGAAACCGCCTTCACGAGCATTTTGCAAGTGCAGAGAACATTTCAGACATGCTGCAAATGATGGATTCGGTTCGTTCGATGCTTTCCCAACAATCGGACAGCAGCATACTGGACCCCCGCCAGCATCAGCCAAGAATAAATCATCAGTTTATGGGTCCTGGCAATATGCTGGGCAGCGCCTATGACCGTAACCGTAAAGAATTATCACAACTACTAAACCGGTCCACATTGCTCAGCCAGCTTTTTATGGATATGATGGGCCTGAGCCATGTAGACCCTGTCGAAGAACGCCTTAATCCCTCCTATATTGATAGCGTCATCCAGGCCGAGCTTAAAAGTAATGATATCGATATTCCATATCAATACGGTTTACTGCAAGCACCTTATCAATCGTTCACTTTTTCGAATGTAACCACCCCCGGAGAAAATCTTAAAGAAACCGATTTTTCTGTTGATCTGTTTCCCAATAACATTTTTAGTGAACCGGTCTACCTCAATGTCTATTTCCCTAAGAAGCATGCTTATATATTATCAAGCATGACCTACATTTTGATTATTGCTTTGATACTGCTGTCACTGCTTGTCTTTTCATTTTTCTATACCATTCATACCATTATCCGCCAAAAAAAGTTGTCGGAGATGAAAAATGATTTCATCAACAATATGACGCATGAGTTCAAGACTCCAATATCCACGATATCATTAGCCTGTCAAACACTCAATGACAAAGATATCCCCAAAGACGAAACATTGTACAACAATTATATCAAGATCATTGATGAAGAGAACAGCCGTTTGGGAAGCCTGTCTGAAAAAATCCTGCAAACAGCAATTATCGAGAATAACAGTATGGATTTAAAGCCGGAGGTTATCAATATGCATGAGATCACCAATCATGCCATAAATAAGATCCGGATGCAGGTGGAGCAAAAAGAAGGAGAAATACACACCGATTTTCAGGCAACGAATCCGATTGTGCACGCCGACCGTTTTCATATGACCAATGTGGTTTTTAATTTGCTGGACAACGCCAATAAGTACAGTCTGAACAAACCCTATATTGAAGTCACCACAAGAAATAAACAAGATGGATTTCAACTGGAAATCAAAGACAATGGGATCGGAATTTCCCGCACGAATCAAAAAAAGATTTTTGACAAACTTTACCGTGTCCCTACCGGTAACATTCACGATGTAAAAGGGTTTGGCCTTGGGTTAAACTATGTAAAAGCCATACTGGACCAGCATAACGGAAACATAAATCTTCAAAGCGAACTACATAAAGGTTCAACATTTATTATCTTTATCCCTTTTCAAACGGAAAGCTCATGAGTCAACAAAAGACAAAAGTTTTATTAGCCGAGGATGACCAAAATCTCAGTTTGCTACTAAAGAATTACCTGGATGCCAAAGGTTTTGAAACAGATTTGTATAAAAACGGAAAGGAAGCCCTTCAGGGTTTCAAAAATGGATATCACGATCTTTGTATTATAGATGTGATGATGCCTGTGAAAGATGGCTTTACCTTAGCCTCGGAAATCCGAAAAGAAAACAAGGATATTCCGATGATTTTCCTCACGGCTAAATCGATGCATGATGATATTATGAAGGGGTTTCAGGTTGGCGGCGACGATTATCTGACCAAGCCGTTTAATATGGAAGAGCTTCTGGCCAGGATCAATGCTGTATTAAAGCGAACAGCAAAACCCGAAAATCCATCAGGCATTTATAAAATCGGCAAATTTACCTTTGACTCCAATCATCAAAAATTAATCATTGGCAAACAGGAACAAAAGCTTACATCCAAAGAAAATCAACTATTAAAGCTGTTGGTAGAACATAAAAATGACATTCTGGAGCGCAACAAAGCGCTCACAGAAATCTGGCACGATGACAGTTATTTTAATGCCCGAAGTATGGATGTTTATATTACGAAAATCCGAAAATATTTAAAAAAGGACCCGAACATTGAGTTAATGAATGTCCATGGAGTAGGCTTCAAACTACTTGTTTAAGCATGCTTTTAAAAAAGGTAATATCATCGGATGCAAGAATAAAGAAGGCTCCTGGAGGCGGTTTATTTTTAAATCGTATTTATTTTGTCTGAAGAATTAAATTTTATGTATTTTTGACCTTTAATTATAAAAAACAAAGCCATGAATATTCCTGAAAATCTCAAGTACACGGAAGACCATGAATGGTTAAGAGTGGAAGAAAACAATGTAGCCTACATCGGAGTAACACATCATGCTCAAAACGAGCTGGGTGATGTAGTATATGTTGAATGTGAAACAGAAGGAGAAGAATTAAATAAAGGAGATGCTTTTGGCACCATAGAAGCGGTTAAGACAGTGGCCGATATGTTTATGCCTGTTGATGGTACGGTGACAGAATTCAATGAAGAATTGGATGAATCGCCAGAAACCATCAATGATGATCCTTACGACAAAGGATGGGTGATAAAAGTTGAACTGAGCAACCCTGCTCAGCTTGACAACCTGATGACGGCAGAGCAATATGCAGAACATATTCAAGAATAACCTCATTCTAAATATTATGCACTGTCCTTAAAAATAATCCATTATTATTTTTAAGGACAGTTCCTTTAGTCCATGATAAAACATTATTGGCCGGTTTTAAGTTGGGCAGCGTTTATCGTTCTGCTAACCCTTCTGCCAGGGAGTTTGTTGCCTACAGCACCTTCTTCATGGACAAAACTGCCTCTGGACAAACTTGTCCACGCTGTTTTATTTTTTGTGTTTACTTTCCTGCTTTTCCAAAGCTTTAAGCGGCAATATTCGAGCACTTTTCTTCGTTCATATACTATCTTAGCAGGCATTATTATTGGCATAGTATTTGGAATAATTACAGAAAGCCTGCAAAGCATAATCAATGCCGGGCGCTCTGCAGAACTCTATGACATCCTGGCGGATGCTGTTGGCGTCATAGCTGCCTGGCCTGCTTTTATAGCGCTTAAAAGAAAAATGAACTAAACCAGTTGTTGAAAAGCCGAAATAACATTAATTTAGCACCCTTGCTAAAAGAAAAAATAAAGAACCATGGATAATAGAAAAACACCAAAAGCCGATCTGGAGCGAAAAAGACCCTTCTTTATCGAGATTGGGCTCATCGTTGCTCTTGCTGTCGTTTTCTTCGGTTTTGAATGGAAGAAAAGCGACAAAAATGAAAACACCTTTAACACCGAAGTAAAAATCGATGTAGAGGAAGATATTGTCATGAACACCAAACGGGAGGAACCACCACCCCAGCAACAACAGCAACCGGAATCACAGGTGTTGAATATTGTTGATGATGAGGTGGCTACCGATGATGAGCTGGAAATAGACGCAGAAGCATCAGAAGATACCGAAATCGAATTCTCTGAGCCTGTGAAAGTAGAAGAATCAAATGTTAAAGAAGAAAAAGTATTTACCATTGTAGAAAAAGATCCTCAGTTTCCCGGTGGTGATGCTGCTCGTATTAAGTATTTGAGTGAAAATATCAAGTATCCCAAAATGGCCCGTGAAAGTGGTATTGAGGGAAGAGTCTTTGTCACCTTTGTCGTCGAAAAAGACGGTTCGATTACCGGAGTTCAGGTGTTGCGTGGTATTGGTGGAGGCTGTGATGAAGAGGCTTTAAAGGTTGTGCGCAATATGCCCAAATGGGAACCCGGCGAACAACGCGGACGCCCCGTACGTGTTCAGTTTAACCTCCCAATCAACTTCAGACTACAGGATTAAGATTAACAAATATCTATCAAAAAAAAACTCCGGCACTTACCGGAGTTTTTTTTTGCTATTCACTCTTTGATTAGTTTTAACTGATGCTGCTCCTGCCCAACGATCAGGCGAAGCAAATAAAATCCTGAGGCTAATGATGACACATCATATTTTAGCCGATGTGTCCCCGCCGAAAAATCTGCCTGATCGAGCGTTTTCAATTTGCGACCGGACATATCCAGCAGCTCAACAGTTACCTTATCCGCGCGTTTAAGACTTATTTCCAGATATTGAGTTTGCTGTACCGGATTCGGATATGCCGTCACACCGATTATGTTAAGATTTTCCTCCACAGCAGCAGGCGTAGAGATGGCAGGAAAGCTTATATCATCAATCCAGGCTTTATCGGCTCCACTGCTAACATATGCATCTTTGGCATAGCTCCATTTAAACGTATGCGACCCTGCTGGCACATAATACGCTTCGCGCTGCCACGATTGATAGCCAGACCATTCATCCTGAAGTTGATTGTCGATATAAAACTGCAGGAAATCATAATCGGCTTCAGAAGATACACGACGATAAAAAGAAATTGTATCATCTTTTAATGTCGTCAAACTAATAATCAAACTGGAAACAGCACTATGCTGACCATAATCCAAACCTGAAACAGCTGAAGCATCACCGGCATAGGATTCAGTAGAATCAATTTTCCATCCATTAGTCCCTACCGGGATCCAGCTAAAACCGGTAAAGTCCTTCGATTCAAAATCCTCATGGATATTGCCAATGGTTTCATAATATGAGGAAAGCATAGAATAGTTTCCGGCATCAACATCAAGGTCAAAACGAACCGTTGTGCCATCGGGGATATTGCTATCGACAACGACATCATAATAAAGTTTTGTTGTCTGACTACCCAAAAGATTCTGTATAGATTCAAATGGTGTAAGCACATCAATATAGGTGCTGGATGATATCAGTGTTGTCCAGGCATCAAAATAACTTGTACCCACGTTCGCAACATCGATTTGAATCCTTGCTGTTTCACCAGCATTCAGTCGTCCGTCATTATTACCCAAAGAGTCATCCAGAATTTTAAAAAGCAACGACTTCGGCTCCGGGGCGCCAAGCGGAAGGCCAAAAGATGAGTTAAAGATATCCCCGTTAGCATCTGTTAGTTCGATATCAAAATCCACCACATGCTGATTGGTTACACCTTTTTTTACTTCAATTTGATATTGTGTAGCGACCAGGGCAGAATCGCTGGCATTAATCCGGCCATAATAGGCTGAGTCAACAAGAAGAATAACAGCCGTATCGGCAGTAGAGATCACAGCATTAACACCCTTAGCGGTATCCAGGCCAACATTCTCAATCATCAGATCAAGAAAAACTGTTTCGCCCTGATCCGCAATCTGGTCATCGGAATACAAGCTATCATTAACACTCACCCTTTTAAACCTCAGGAATGGGCCACTAGCCTGTATTACAGGGACCTGTTCCATATGCACATCATAATTATAAGCAACCACAGCAATATCCATGGTATCGGGAGAAGTAAAGGCCGGAAAGCTTAAAGTAGCAGAACCATTCGCAATATGAGCAACATCCAGCAATTCATTATTATACGAAAGGGCCACCCGTGCTCCATTAACAGAAGCACTAACAGTAATCGTGGTATCTCCGGTAAACACAGCCGGCATAGGGGCCACACTAATGGTGGCGGAGGTATCTGTTCTGATCATAAATGAGGGATCGCCAAAGAGCGCCCATGTATCGGTAATCTCATCACCTTGAGACCCATATGCATCATTCATCTTCAGACAACCGTTGATAGAAATGCCACCATAAGTCCGTTTAATATTGTTAGCATAGCTCCCGGTTAAAATATCAATCATTTCATCCTGTGCATGCATTGGCGGGTCCCAGCTCTGGTTTATGGTCGACATTAAAGCAGCAACCGCTCCGGTTGGTTCTCCATTATGTTCAGCTCTGGTCCAGCTTTCCGCAAAACAAGTGTTGGAGGCAAAATCTCCATTAACACAGGCTACCGCCCAAATAAAGGGCCAGGCCGAGGTATTGGTCAGCTGATCAACATAAGAATTGGAAAACATCGACGTTGCCCATGCCGTTGTTGATCCATGGCCAGTATAAAGAATATTTCCAACCCCCTGGTCTACGGCTTGCTTAACCATATTTGCCGTAGGATTTCCGCCAGCATCCAGCCCACCCTGAGAACCATCAAACATTTCATAAAAACCATCATAGGTATATCCCTGCAAGTCGGTATGCATATTTCGTATGTGTTCGTAATCCATTTCATTGTCATCACCAGGCCCCTGCTCCGAGGCTATTCCCATAGATGTGTTCATCCAACTGCCATTATTGGGCAAACCCATTTCGTACATAATCGTCCGCTGAACCATAGTGTTAACGTGTGCCGAAGTCTCAGCAGAAAAACGCCCAACCATAACCTCCGGATAAGAGTCGTTTCCAGAAAGATATCCATAGAAGTTATCGGAATCACCACTCGAGGTGGAGTTGGTTGGAACATAAGGCGCATCGCCCACCAACAATACAAAGGCCAGGTTGTGCTGCTGGTAATACGATAAAATATAATTTTTTATAGCCTGGGCACTCCCTCCTCCCAAGGTATCGATTCGGATTTGCTTTGTCGGTATCCCAATACTGTTTTTCCATTCTACAAAGGGCCTGATATCCTGATCAAAGTTCTGATGAGTAAACACCAGCATTTCGCCTTCCTCTTGCAAAGGAGTATAACGAGAGGCCTGGTAATTTAGAAAATGTGATTCATAAACAGGCATATATGCTTGGCTTACAGACTTTGGCTGTTTGACTGCTGAACCGGTGAAAGAAATTTTTATAGTTATTTCTGTATACAGTTTTAATGTTTGACTGACCGGATTATACTGCATTGGTGTAACATGAAAAGGCAGACCCCTAAAATCACGAAATTGGTAATCCGCTTTCAGGCTGGTAATTTGTGAAGGAAAATAAGCATCCTGTGTATAAATATTTCCTTCCTGATAAGGGATGGATGAAGGGTCCTGGTCGCGGTAAAGATTGCCTTTTGAAGGCATAATTTTGACATTTGGAATGGTCTTTACCTTTTGATCCACTACCGTGACCTGTACATTCTGCGCTTGTCTGATCAGGGAGATTGTCAAATGGGGTAGATCCGGATTCCCCTGCTCCAAATGCCGCGCTCCGTCCTTAACCTGAGGGATATATCCCAGCAAATCCGGGTCTTTGATGGCTTTTAAAGAAAAATCCTCTACCCTTACTTTTACTGTTATGGAATTGGCATCACGCTCAACAATTTCTATGCTTTCCCCTGCATAAGCAGTAATACTAATCAGGGCCACAATGCATAAAATAATTTTCTTCATCTGTCTAAATTTAATGTTCAATGTTCAATGTTCAATGTTCAATGTTCAATGTTCAATGTTC
>JBNJHE010000049.1:0-18168 GCA_051748205.1 Bacteroidota bacterium
GCAAAAGATACTCAAGGGCATTGCCAAGTTTGGTAACATCGAGGTTAAAGAAATTATGAAATCCCGTGTTGATGTAGTGGCCATCGAAGAGTCGGAAAGCTTTAATCAGGTTCTTAAAGTAATCAAAGAATCGGGATATTCCAGAATTCCTGTTTATAGGGAAAGCTTTGATAATGTGCAGGGAATAATTTACATCAAAGACTTTTTGGGGCATTTGGATGAAGCAGATGATTATAACTGGAACTCCCGCATTCGCTCTGCTTTTTTTATCCCGGAAAATAAAAATATCAGCGATCTGTTAATAGAATTTCAGGATAAAAAGATTCATCTTGCCATAGTCGTCGACGAATATGGTGGTACTTCCGGGGTTGTTACTATGGAAGATATTATTGAAGAAATCGTCGGAGAAATTGTTGATGAGTTTGATGTGGAAAATGATTCTTTTATATATAAAAAATTGAGCGAAAATGAATACTTATTTGAAGGGAAAGTATCATTGAATGACTTCTGTAAGACCATGCATGTTGAAGACAGGATTTTTGATCAGGAAAGAGGAGAAGCCGATACATTGGCCGGATTTATTCTGGAAAAACAAGGAGAAATTCCTGAAAAAGGGACAGAAGTTGTACACGATAAGTTTACCTTTATCGTTCAAAATGTCAGTGATCGGAGAATTACCAGAATACTGGTCAAAACAGATGAACCGGGCTACATCAAATAATTTGTACACACCAGTATGATTATCATGAAATTGAAGATCGTGTGATATGAATATGATTTGTCATGGCGCGTTACCTTGTATAGATGAAGGGGTTAACATCTATTCGACTTAACCAAAATTATATACAGATGAACCTTAAACTACATATCGTTTTTATTGGAATTAGCTTGATCTTGCTTGCCATTGGGGGGTGTCAGGAAAAAGAGTTTTATCCTAAACCCAGGGGTTACTTTAGAATTGCCTTGCCGGAAAAGGCCTACCAGCCGCTGGACAGCAATCTTGCCTATCGTTTCGACTATCCTGTCTATGCCAAACCTGAGTCTGATCCAATCACAAAACATAATCCCAACTGGATAAACTTGAGCTTTCCTCAGTTTAAAGGGCGGATACATCTTAGCTATAAGAAGGTAGACGGTAACCTTGGTCGCCTGATTGATGATTCTCACGAGATGGTTAATAAGCATATACCTAAAGCTAACTCCATCAATTCGCGCGTTTTTGCTAATGATTCGGCACAGGTTTACGGTCTGGTTTATGATATTAAGGGAACTGGGGCAGCCACTCCTGTTCAATTTTATTTAACCGATAGTATTCAGCATTTTGTGCGGGGTGCTTTATATTTTGAAACCCGCCCCAACAATGATTCATTAGCGCCGGTTATTGATTTTATTGACAAAGATATTACGAAAATGATTGAAACTTTCCAGTGGAATGAAAACGACAATCACAGGAAATAGTTATATTTGTTTTTTTATTATTTGCCTTTGCTGAATTCATTAAATTTGCAGGCATAAAATACATGAAAGTGAGCGATAGCCTTGTTATTATACCGACCTATAACGAAAAGGAAAACATAGAAGCCATCATCCGGGCAGTTTTTTCTTTAGACCATGAATTCCATATTCTAATAATTGAAGACAATTCGCCTGATGGTACTGCGGATATTGTAAAAAGATTAATGCAGGAGTTTTCAGACCGCCTCTTTATTGAGGAACGCCAAGGTAAACAAGGCCTTGGGACGGCTTATATTCATGGCTTTAAATGGGCCCTGGCAAGAGACTACCAATACATCTTTGAGATGGATGCTGACTTTAGCCATAATCCAAAAGATTTGCCCCGGTTATATGAAGCCTGTGCCGTTGATGGGGCCGACCTGGCTATCGGGTCACGGTATATCACTGGCGTTAATGTCGTAAACTGGCCTATGGGGCGTGTCCTGATGTCCTATTTCGCTTCAAAATATGTGCAGTTTATTACCGGTTTGAAAATCAAAGATACTACTGCCGGTTTTAAGTGCTATACCCGAAAAGTGTTGGAACACATTGACCTCGACCAAATCCGGTTTACGGGTTACGCTTTTCAGATTGAAATGAAATTTTTAAGCAGTAAAATGGGCTTTGATATTACCGAAGTGCCTATTGTTTTTACTGACAGAACAAAAGGAGAATCTAAAATGAATTCTTCTATTTTTAAAGAGGCTATTTTTGGAGTTATAAGTCTGAAAATTAAAAGCTTGTTTAAAAAAATACCAAATGTAAAGCAGCAGTAGTCCCTGTCTGGAACGACAGATACATTATTCTTTTTTCTTTTTAATCTGTTTGTTATGGCTGATTCTTATCTGATAAAAAATGTTACTATTGTCAATGAATATGCAAGGTTTCCGGGTAGCGTATTTATTGAACACGGGATTATAAAAAAAGTGCTTCCAAAAGGAAGCCCATTGGCTGTTTACGAGTTTAACGCAAAAGTAATCAATGGGGAAGGAAAACTTTTACTCCCTGGTTTGATCGATGACCAGGTACATTTTCGTGAGCCCGGCCAAACGCATAAAGCCGATATTGAATCCGAAAGCAAAGCGGCTATTGCAGGAGGGATTACATCATATCTGGAAATGCCAAATAACAAACCACCGGCCATTACCAATGCAGCGCTGGAAGCTAAATACCAGCGTGCTGAAGGGCGCTCATGGGCTAATTATTCCTTTTATCTTGGAGCCACTAACGACAATATCGATGAAATTAAAATGATGGATCCGGAACGTCATTGCGGAGTTAAGGTATTTATGGGATCTTCTACAGGGAATATGCTCGTTGATGATGAGCAAGCCCTGCATAAGATTTTTGAATATGCCCCAACAATTATTGCTGCTCATTGTGAAGATGAACAGACTATACAGACGAATATGGCGAAAGCGCGAGAGGAATACGGAGACAAAATCCCTTTCTCTATGCATCCCCAAATCCGCAGTGCAGAAGCTTGTTATAAATCTTCATCCAAAGCAAAACATCTGGCAGAACTACACAATAGCAAGCTACATATCCTTCACCTGACAACAGCAGATGAAATGGAATTGTTTGAAAAAGGGGAGGACCCTAAACAAAAACAGCTTACTGCCGAAGTGTGTGTACATCACTTATGGTTTAATGAGAATGATTACAAAACACAGGGAAGCCATGTGAAATGGAATCCGGCGATCAAGTCAGAACAGGACCGCATTGCATTGCTTCAGGCTTTGCTGGATGACCGGATTGATATTGTCGCCACAGATCACGCCCCACATACTCTGGAGGAAAAGCAAGGCAATTATGAGCAGGCGCCCTCGGGCGGTCCTTTGGTTCAACATGCGTTACTTATAATGCTGGAGCTCGTTCATCAGGGACTGCTGTCCGTTGAAAAAGTGGTTCGCAAAATGGCACACAATCCCGCACTATTGTTTGATATCTACCACAGGGGATTTATTAAGGAAGGATACTGGGCTGATTTGATTTTGGTGGATATGGACAAACCTACCGAAGTAACACAGGAGTCACTGTTATATAAGTGTGGATGGTCCCCATTGCTGGGCTATACCTTTAAATCATCCGTTACTCATACGTTTGTAAATGGAAAGCTGGTTGTTGAGGATGGGAAGGTTGTAAACGAAGCTGCCGGGATGAGGTTGGCTTTTGATCGTTAAGCAGTAGTGTTTTTTAAAGAGACCTTGTAATTTTATGTGTTTGGTGTCAATCAAGACAACTATGAAAGAATTGAGAATTACGCGTGAATTTAGTTTTGAAATGGCGCATTTCCTGCCTGGATATGATGGCCCCTGTAAGAATATTCATGGCCATTCGTTTCGGCTTCTTGTTACTGTCAGTGGTAAGCCGTTGCATGAGCCGGGAAACCCTCAGGATGGGATGGTAATGGATTTTAAACAGCTTAAAAATATAGTAACCCAGGCGATTATAAATAAATATGATCATGCGCTGCTGGTGAAAAAAGGATGGATTCAGCAGAACAATCATCTGCCGGGATTCCAAAATATTATTGAAACAGACTATCAACCAACCAGCGAATTGTTAATCCTGCACTTTGCCCAAATAATTCAAAGTAAGTTGCCCGAACGGGTGTCTTTATTTTCTTTAAGGCTTTATGAAACAGCTAATTCATTTGTGGAGTGGCAGCGGAGTGAGTCGATAGGCTAACCCACTACAACCTTTATGCTTTTGGGGATAATATTGAACTCCATGGGTGTATGGCCTAACGACTCTCCATCTACTTCTAACCAGATCGGAGTACGAGATTCAATAACTACACTTTTTCCCCTGAAAGTTTGTACAGATGGCAATTTCACATGTGTACCTTTATAAATCTTTCGTACATGTCGAATAACCGACCTTTTTTTCATCTTGCTAATTACAGTTAAATCAAACAATCCATCATCCGGAATAGCTTCAGGGACCTGTTTCATACCGCCGCCATTATACTGGCAAATTCCTACATTCATGCTAAAAAGCTTTGTATTAACTTTATGATGAGTTTTATCCACAGTAATCTCCGATTGTTGATGCTTATATTTTAACAGACTGGAAAAAAGCGATGTCAAATAAGAAAATGAATTTCCTTTGCCTCTTTCCTTCAGGCTGTTTGTTTTTTTAGCCACTATGGCATCAAAGCCCAACCCGGCAATATTTATAAAATAACGCGAAGCCGTTTCGCTACCGTTTTGGTATATTACCAGTCCTGCATCCTGTAGAAATGTCTTTTCCCGGGCTATTAACTCAATTGCGCTAGCGTAATCGGAAGGAATATCAAACATGCGGCCCCAGTCGTTTCCGGTTCCTATCGTTATAGCAGCTATTGTAATATCCGGAGTGGGGACTATGTCTTGAGAAAAAATCCCATTGACCACTTCATTGATGGTGCCATCGCCTCCGATGGCTAATAATCTTCTGTAACCCTTGCGAACACCTTCTTCTGCTAAGGTAATGGCATGTAGATGATATTCTGAAAAATGATATTCATAAGAAATACCGGCTGCCATTAATAACTGCTGAATCCTGGGCCAGTCTTTTTCTCCTTTTCGCATTCCTGCGTTGGGATTGATAATGATATACCATTTTTGTTCCATGTGATGACGATATAGTGCAAAGGTATGGTTTTTTCTTGATATGAATTTTTGTCGCGGGGCTTGTATACGCGAATAAATTATGCTCCTGATATAATTTATAATGGCAAACCATCATTATAGTAGTGAGATTGTTTAATTTTGTAACAATGGATATGATAGCAGATATTAAACATAAGATAAGACAGTTTGTGGTGCGGTATCACTTGAATCAGATGCTGCGTGGAGCTATATTGTCGCTGGCTGGACTGCTTGCCGTTTGGCTTGGAATTATACTGGCCGAAAATTTTGGCTATTTTAGTTCACTGATACGTAAAGTCTTGTTTTTTGCTTATATCCTGTTTGCTGCTATTATCTTATATAAAAATGTGTTGCTCAGTTTGTTGAAAATTTATGGTGTTAGCAAACCCCTCTCTGACTTGCAGGCAGCCAGATATATTGGAAAGTATTTACCCGGGATTAGTGATAAATTGACAAATTTATTACAACTGTCAGAAAATCAAACAGATAACATTGATAACCAGTTTATTCAAAAAGCAATTGAGCAAAAATCCAATGAATTATCCCCATTTGATTTTAAAACAGTCATTAAATTTAATGTTAACCGGAAATACCTGAAATATTTAGTGCCACCCGCACTGGTCTTTTTAGTCTTATTGCTCTCAGCGCCAACAATCATTACTGAACCTTCCAGGAGATTAACCAGTTTTAATACGGAATATGAAAAACCCCAGCCTTTTTATGTAGATATCCTTAATGATGACCTGAAATTTGTTGAAGGAGAGGATGTTATTCTTGACATTAAAACACGAGGTGAGCAAATTCCAGATAAGCTTTATTTTCAATCGGGTAAGGAAAGGGTTAAGCTTCGGAATATTGCCAACGGCAGATTTGAGCACCAAATTCAAAACATCCGCAAAGAGAAGAAATTTATCATTACAGATGGGATCGTTGAAAGTGAAACCTATGCGATTTCTGTACTTAAAAAACCTGAAATCTTAGGCTATGAGATAGAGCTTGATTATCCGAAATATCTTGGAAAGGAAAACAAAACAACAGAGAATCAGGGAGATTTGATTGTGCCTTATGGTACTTCCATCAAGTGGTATTTTAAAGCGCTTAATGCAGACCATATTAATGTTTCGATTGAAGATGAGGTAATCAACGTGAACTCATCAAATCAATGGACAATGGAAAGAACTGCTAAGACAGGCTTCCAGTATCATCTGACAGGAGTTAATGAGCATGTGGTTAACAGGGATACACTGAGTTTTTCTGTTGCTGTTATTCCTGATCAGTATCCTGAAATAGACATGAGTTTGGTTGATGATACCTCTTCGGCCGAGCGGGCCTTTTTTAACGGGGTAATTTTGGATGATTATGGTTTTTCGAAAATGAATTTTTCCTGGAAGAAGAAAGATGAAAATCAATATCGCAAAATTCCAATTAGTATAGAACAAGATGCTAACCGTCAGGCCTTTTATTTTTCATTCCGAAAAGATACAGTGCTGAAGCCCGGAGATGTCGTTGAATATTATTTTGAAGTATGGGATAATGATGGTGTTCGTGGACCTAAATCCACCAGATCGGCCACTATGACAATCGAAGAACCTTCGAAAGAAGAAATCGAAGAGAAGATTGAAAAGGAAAGCAGGAATTTTAAAAATTCCGCCCGGGAGACGAGCAAGCAAATTCAACAAATGAATAAGGAATTTGAAGATCTCAGAAAGCGTTTGATTAATAAGGATCAGCTTGACTGGGAGGATAAAGAATCTATTCGTAAAATCCTCGACAAGTCAGAAGAACTTAAAGAGAAGATAGAAGAGCTCGAAGAAAATCTGGAAAATCAATCCCGGGAAGAACAAAAGCTCAAGGAAAAGCAGGAAGATATTTTGGAAAAAGAGCAAAAGCTTAAAGAATTGATGGATAAGCTGCTGGATGAAGATTTGCTGAAAAAGATTGAAGAATTGAGAAAGATGCTCGAAAAAGATGATAAGAATGAACTGCAAAAGAATTTGCAGGAAATGAATATGGATAATCTGGATTTGGAAAAAGAGCTGGAAAGAAGTCTGGAATTATTCAAACGACTGGAAGTTGAAAAAGACATGCAGGATGCGATCGAGGACTTGAGAGAATTAGAAAAGGAGCAGGAAAAGGCTATGGATGAAGGCAAGGACAAAGGACTTGAAAAGCAGGAAGAGATTAATCGTGATTTTGAAAATGTTCGTGAGAAATTAAAGGATGCCCGCGAGAAAGATGCAGAACTTGAAGATCCTATGAATATTGAGGATACAAAGGAACAGGAAGAGGAAATCGAGGAGAATCTGCAAAAGGCCGGAGAGCAATTAAAGGAAGGGAAGGGCCGCAAAGGAAAGCAGCAACAACAGGAGGCAAAGCAAAAGATGAAAAAGCTTGCTGACGACTTAGAAAGCATGATGGCTGAGATGATGCAGCAGAGCAGTGGAGAAGACCTTAGAATGATACGCGAACTACTGGAAAATACAGTGAAGACATCGGTAAATCAGGAAAAGCTGATGGAGGAGTTCAAAAATACCTCAAAAGACGATCCTCAGTTTGTGGAATTAATACAACAGCAAAAGAATCTGAGAGAAGATTTGGCAAAGATCCAGGATTCCTTATACGCACTAAGCAAACGTCAGATTATGATTCAGTCGTTTATCAATAAAGAAATGAGCGATATAGATCGTAATATGGCCAAAGCCATGGAGTCTATGCTGGCATTGAATACTATTGGATATACCCGTTCGCGCGATAAGGATGAAGCCATGAAACGGCAGCAGTATGTGATGAAAAGCTTGAACAATATTGCGTTAATGCTTGCCGAGTCGATGGATCAGATGAAGGAACAAATGCGCAAACAGGGAAAAAAGCAGGGGAGCTGCAAGAATCCAAAGCCAGGCGAGAAAGGAAAGCCTTCGCTGCAACAAATGCAGCAGCAGCTCAACGAGTCGCTGAAACAAATGCAAAAGGAGATGAAGCAGGGGAAGAAATCCGGTAGCGATGGGAAATCGATGAATGAAAAGCTTGCCCGCTCTGCTGCGAAGCAGCGCGAAATACGAAAAAAGCTTGAGGAGCTTCGAAAGGAGATGCAAAGTAAAGGAAATCCAGCTGACAAATCGATAGGAGAGACCCTCAGGGAAATGGAGCAAACCGAAGAAGAGCTGGTAAATAAAATGCTTAATGAAAATATGCTAAAGCGGCAACAGGAGATTTTAACTCGCTTGCTTGAACATGAAAATGCCAGGCGTGAACAGGAATATGAAAAAAAGAGAGAATCTGAAGAAGCAAAAGATGATCAAAAGAGTAACCCTGATGAATTTTTAGAGTATAAAAGATTAAAAGAAAAGGACACGGAATTATTACGCATGGTTCCCCCTGAATTAGCGCCTTTCTATAGAAGTAAATTGAATGAGTATTATATAAATCTAGGCAGAGAAAATGGAGAGTAATATTACCCTTAATCGTGGGCAGGAAGAAACATGGCAGATTGAGCAATTTGTTGAGCAAATTGCTGATCAATACAATATTTTTAATAGCTATTACAGTAATATACTGGTAAGTTTAGTGGAGAGTGTTTATGTTGTTGGACAGGAGGAGGCTGTAAATATTTCATTTTGGTCTGAAAAATCCGGCCTGTATTTTTTTATTGAGGGAGGATTTTCGAAGGTCGGCACAGATGATGATTTTACATTTTTGATCAGTAAACTTAGTGA
This sequence comes from Bacteroidota bacterium, assembly GCA_051748205.1. Classification (GTDB taxonomy): domain Bacteria; phylum Bacteroidota; class Bacteroidia; order Bacteroidales; family PWNQ01; genus PWNQ01. Next base: position 8,843 of record JBNJHE010000049.1, read on the forward strand.
CCATTACAAAGTGTCTAATGAGGGTTTGACATTGAGGTTTTCGATCAACAGTATTAATAAGGAGTTATCGGCTCACCGTAAGGATGCCTATTTCAATTACCTGAATGGAATGGAAGTTAAGACTAATGACGAGGATCGCCAAAAGAATGAATTCTGAGATATTTTTTTTTAATGAGGATGAAGATGTAGATATTGCTGATGCAGAGCGCTATAGAGCGTGGTTTCTTCGCGTCGCTGAGGAGGAAGACACCGAAATAGAATCATTGAATTATATTTTTTGCTCGGATGCGTATTTGCTTAATCTAAATCAGCAATACTTAAAACATTTTGATTATACTGACGTTATAACCTTCCAGTATCATGGGCAGGGTGAAGCCGTAGCTGGTGATATTTTTATCAGCGCCGAACGCGTTAGGCAAAATGCCAGTACTTATCAGGTGGATTTTCGCACAGAGCTCGACCGTGTCATGGTACATGGGTTGCTTCACCTGTTAGGATACGCTGATAAGACACCAGATGAAAAATTGCTTATGACACAGAAAGAAGACTTTTACCTTGGCAAAAAATAATGTTCCACGTGAAACATGAATGTACTCGAATCTTATGATATTATAGTAGTAGGCGGTGGTCATGCAGGTTGTGAGGCTGCTGCCGCAGCGGCTAATCTGGGTTCCAAAACCTTATTGATTAGCATGGATATGACACGATTTGCTCAGATGTCCTGTAATCCTTCTATCGGGGGTGTGGCCAAAGGACAAATCGTGCGGGAAATTGATGCTATGGGGGGCTATACTGGCATTGTTGCTGATAAGTCGACCATACAGTTTCGAATGCTTAACAGATCTAAAGGGCCTGCTATGCTCTCGCCCCGATCTCAGAACGACCGGATGCTGTTTAGTCAGTACTGGCGGGAAATGCTTGAAAATACGCCTAATCTTGACTTTTGGGCTGAAACAGTTACTGATGTCCTGGTTGATGGTGATCGTGCTATAGGAGTTAAAACACAGCTTGGATTAGAGATTCTCGCTAAAGCTGTTATTTTAACAGCTGGCACTTTTTTGAACGGTCGAATTCATATAGGCGATAAAAACTTTGGAGGAGGAAGAATTGGAGAACAATCCTCCCTTGGGCTTATTGCGAATTTGAGCCGGCTGGGCTTTGACGTGGACCGCATGAAAACAGGCACCCCGGTTCGTGTGGATGGACGGACAGTCGATTATTCTAAACTTATCGAGCAACCCGGAGATCAAAAGCCCGGGAAGTTCTCCTTTAGTGATACAGAGGCTGTATCCACGCAATTATCCTGCTATCTGGCCTATACTTCACCTGAAGTACATGATGTTCTTCGCATAGGTTTTGAGCGTTCTCCTATGTTTGTCGGGAGGATCAAAGGCGTTGGACCCCGCTACTGCCCCAGCATTGAGGATAAAATAGATCGCTTTGCTGATAAAGACAAGCATCAATTGTTTATCGAACCTGAGGGCTGGAACACCATCGAAGTGTATGTGAATGGCTTCTCTTCATCTTTGCCTTTCGAAATACAGTATCAGGCTCTGAGAAAGATTGCCGGTTTTGAGCATGCTAAAATCTTCCGGCCGGGTTATGCCATAGAGTATGATTACTTTCCTCCACAGCAATTGAATTATACGCTGGAGACCAAGCGGATAGAAGGATTATACTTTGCCGGACAAATTATTGGAACGACAGGCTATGAAGAGGCTGCTGCTCTTGGTATTATGGCTGGCATAAATGCTCATCAAAAAATTCATCAAAAGCAGGCCTTTCTTTTGAAAAGATCGGAAGCCTATATTGGTGTTTTGATTGATGATCTTATCAACAAAGGGACGGATGAACCGTACCGGATGTTTACATCCAGGGCCGAATACCGGATTTTGTTGCGTCAGGATAATGCCGACTTACGGCTAACTGAAAAGCTATACCAAATAGGCCTGGCTGACCGGAAACGCTATGAAAGGGTTGTGACCAAAAAAGAAAGAATACAACGCGCACTGCGATATTTTCGAAAAACGAGTATTAGCCCTGAAGAAATAAATCCATATCTGGTAGCGATGACCGAGTCACCAATCAGGCAGAAAGTAAAGCTTGAATCCCTGTTAAAACGCCCTCAGGTGTTGCTTGACCCATTGATGAAAGCACTTCCCGGGCTGCGGACATACTGGGAAACTGAAGAAGATGATGATATGGAAGCCCTGGAAGAGGCTGTGATTATGATCAAATATCAGGACTATATAGAAAAGGAAAGAGAGATGGCCGAAAAAATGCATAAAATGGATAATATTAAGATTCCATCACATCTTGACTTTATGAATTTGAAGGCCCTTTCTTATGAATCCAGAGAAAAGCTTAATACAATCAGACCCGAAAATATCGGACAGGCCTCGCGAATTAGTGGCGTTTCTCCGGCCGATATTTCTGTACTTTTAATACATTTGGGCCGGTAATTTAATGTTTCACGTGGAACAATTCATCATGCAAAAAATCAACGAATGCCCGATTTGCGGACATAATCAACAAAAAGAATTCCTGAAGTCACAGGATTGGTTCTTATCTCAACAGGAGTTTGTCATTGAGCAATGCGAAAAATGTGGGTTTCTCTTTACCAATCCACGCCCTTCGGATGATGACCTGGGAGGATATTACAAATCTGAAGCCTATATTTCGCATAGCAATTCCGGACAAGGAATCGTTAATCAGGTTTATAAACTTGTCAGGGGATATACCGTTAAGCAAAAGTATAAAGTTGTCCGGATGTTTAAACCTGGCAGACGTATCCTGGATATCGGTTGCGGTACCGGTGAGCTGTTGAACTTTTTTAAAGAAAGCAACTGGGAAGTGAGAGGTATTGAGCCGGATGCTGATGCTCGTGCTTTTGCAAAAAAAGAATATGATTTGCCTGTTGATCAGGAAGATGCTCTGGATCAAATGGACGATAACAGCTTTGATGTCATTACGATGTGGCATGTATTGGAACATGTTGCTGGCCTGAATAAACGAATGCGGACCATAAGGAGACTGTTAAAGGACGACGGTGTTGTTGTTATTGCTGTCCCCAATCCGGAGGCCTTCGATGCTCAATATTATGGCAAATACTGGGCGGCTTATGACCTGCCCCGGCATCTATACCATTTTAAAAAGCAAGATATAAGAAAGCTTGCTGTAAAACACCAAATGTTCGTGAAGCATGTTTTCCCGATGAAATTCGATTCTTTTTATGTGAGTATGCTAAGTGAAAAATATAAAAGGGGAAGTGTGAATTACTGGAAAGCATTTTTTACAGGCTTGAAATCGAATTATAAAGCAGCAAAAACACAAAATTATTCCAGCTTGATTTATATCCTTGGCAAGGATGAAGCTTGAAGCCTTTTTTTAGTCGAACACAAAAAAAGCCCTCAAATTTTAAATCTGAAGGCTTTTTTTGTTTTCCGGACCCATGGGTTATGAAATCAGAAAAATGATCTGATTTAGGCTTTATTTTGCTTGTCTGTAACAGTCTGTTAAACAAGAGGAAAGAGGTTTTGGCCGGAAAAAGAACCTTATTTTGTGGATTCACGGTGATAAAATCTTATTTTTAAGCATTTATTAGAATCAGGGCGTCTTTATTATGTCAATGTGATATATGAGACAAAAACAAAGTGGTATTATGAAACTCCGTCAAAACAAAAAACCTGTTGTTGTCTTTTTATTGTTTGCTGTTTTTTTATTGGCTCAAATTCTGCTTGAGTATTATTACAAACAGCAGCTAAAAGAGGAAGTCATTGTTGAAAAGCTTGAACGTTATACTCAAAAAACGCGCACTTTATTAGAACAAAATGTGCATTATTTGAGCGAGGCAGACTCTTCTGAGCTCAATCATTTTTTTAAACAGCAATCCAGGAATTTGTTTAATGAAACTCAAACGGAGTATTCGTTTTATGTCAATGGTAAGTTATCGGGATGGAGTGATAACCGGATTGCTATTCCGGACAGCTATGACTCCGCCACCTTTGATGCTCCTTTTGAAAAACTGGGCAATGCTTATTGTCTCGTGGCAAAGGAAGTAAATGGCGACTCCGTGATTATTGGTCTGAATGTGCTTAAGCGGAATTATCCCTATGAAAATCAAAATCTTAAAAATGATTTTAACGACCAAATCAATATCCCCGATGCAGTAAAGTTCTCCGATGATAGTGCAGCACATGCGATAAAGGCAGATGGAGAGGAGCTTTTTTCAGTCCTGGTACCAGATGAGATGTCGCTAAATCCCAGCCAAAATAACTGGTTATTTGTTTTATTTAGTTTGGCTTTGTTGTTTTTTCTTATCTTTTTGTATCAGGCACATCGCTTATTAAATCCTTTTCCGTCAAAACCCAGGCTTTATCTTTTGTTTTATGGTTTGGACCTGTTAATTTTAAGAGGACTGATTTCCTGGCTGAATCTGCCTTTATGGCGCGATAATTCATTGTTGTTTGATCCATCGGTTTTGGGGCTGGGCTCTCTGCTTCCTTCATTAGGGGATATGTTTTTTACCTCAATGTTTCTGATGGCTTTCCTGTATGCCGTATATAAAGATCTTATTATGAGGCTACCGATCAAAGCACATTATAATGCCATTTTGGTCAATACCTTTTCTTATTTGCTTTTGTTTTTATCTTTATTCTCTGTGCATTGGCTGCTCCGCAGTGTTGTGCTTGACTCCTCAGTGATGCTGAATCTGCATAAAGTTTTTGCCGTTGACTTTTATACAATTATTACTTTCCTATCCCTGTTTTTCTTCATTACAGCTTTGTATTTATTGGTGGTTAAGATTTTGCGCTTTGTTAGCACCTATAATAATTTTTACCAGGCACTACTGTCAATACTTTTGGCTGCTTCTATGATTGTTGTGGCCAATTTATTTGTCGACTGTATTGGATGGCCAGTTTTTGCGGTTAGTTTGGCTTTGTTATGCCTGTTTACTGTGGAGAAATATAGCTTAAAGTCTTTGACTACAGTGGGTAGCTTAATGATAAACCTATTGATTTTTGCCGGTCTTATCACTTTTCTGCTACAGTTTCATAATCAGAAAAAAGAAGAAGAAAGACGAAAAGTTGGTGCAGTAAAAATTGCTTCGAAGCAAGACCCGGTAGCCGAAAGTATGTTTCTGGAAATCGAAGAGCAGATTTATAAGGATGATACCTTGAAAATACTTATACAGCAGCAACCTATGGACGAATCCTTGATTGTATCTTATATCCAGCATAAATATTTTAATGGCTATTGGGACAAGTATAATTTTCAAACTACAGTTTGCAGGCCAACCGATAATCTGGTTATTGGACGAGAAGAAAATCAAATTAACTGTGATACTTTCTTTACAAATATGATCAATGAATCGGGACACTTTACCTTTAGTAACAAGTTGTTTTACCTTGATAACAGCCCTTGGTTTTCCAGTTATCTGGCCAGGCTTTCCTTTCCTGAGCATGCCCGGGATGGATTTGCTTCCTTTAATCTTTACATTGAAATGACGGCCAAATTTGCTCCGGAAGGCTTAGTGTATCCCGAACTGCTCATTAGTGACAATATACAGCGATCCCAGCTCTTTTCTCCGGAATATAGCCTGGCCAGATATGATAACAATGAGTTGGTGGCTTCTATTGGAGAGTATAGCTATGTTATGGACCTTCAGGATTTTGGTAGTCAGCACTTGCAAAGCAAACATTTCTTTTCAAAGAATAACTATAGTCACTATGTTTATCCGGTTGATGATCAGGATGTCCTGGTAGTCTCAAAGAAAGTTCCCGGCTTTTGGGAGTCGCTGGCTCCTTTTGCCTATATCTTCATCTTTTTGGTATTGGTTTTAGCAATAGTTTCCATTAGTCTGGACCCTTCCATGCTGAAGAAGTTTAACCGAAACTTTAAAAATCGTCTTCAGGCCGCTTTGTTTATGATTATATTGTTTTCTTTCGTCCTGATAGGTGTTTTATCTGTAGATTATTTAAAAAATATTAATGAGGATAAAAACAATAAACAGCTCAAAGAGAAGTCTCATTCTATTTTGATTGAGGTTGAGCATAAGCTTTTGAATGAAGAACGTATAGACTCATCACTTTATCCCTATATCAATGATCTGATGTTTAAATTTGCCAGTGTGTTTTTCTCGGATATTAATATGTATGATACCAGTGGTATGTTGATTGCCACATCGCGTCCGGAAATTTATAATAAGGGACTGGTATCAGAACAGATGAATAGTGAGGTTATTTATCAGATGAAAGAACAGCAAAAAACGGTGTTTCTGCACCAGGAAAATCTGGGCGATTTAGAGTATTCCTCGGCCTATATGCCTTTTAGAAATACCCATAATGATGTGGTTGCTTATTTGAACATTCCGTATTATGCCAAGCAGAGCGAAATGGAGGAGGAAATCACAGGGTTTTTGGCGACGTTTATAAATATTTATGTTTTTTTACTGGCGATTTCAATTAGTATAGCTTTACTGCTTACCAGCTATATAACGCGGCCGCTTAATCTGATTAAGCAACAGATGCGCAGGATTAAGCTGGGTGCATCCAACGAAAAAATTGTATGGGAAAACAGGGATGAAATAGGTGAGCTGATCAATGAATACAATAAAATGATTGATGAACTGGAGCGTAGTGCTGATCTTTTGGTGCGTTCGCAACGCGAATCAGCCTGGAGAGAAATGGCTAAACAAGTAGCTCATGAGATCAAAAATCCCCTGACGCCAATGAAACTGAACGTGCAAATGCTGCAGCGCAGCTATAAGGCAAAGGATCCGAATTGGGAAAATAAACTGGTCCGTGTCACGGACTCGCTGGTTGAACAGATTGATAACCTGGCTGCCATAGCAACGGAATTTTCAGATTTTGCTAAAATGCCGGTATCCAACCCCCGGGAAGTGGATGTAAAAGATGTCATAGCGCACTCCATAGAACTATACAGCAATTATGATCATGTGAGAATTACCTCGCGGAATAATGCGGAAAATACTATGGTTAAAGCTGATTACAAGCAGTTGACAAGAGTGTTTAATAATATTCTGGATAATGCTGTTCAGGCCATCCCCAAAGATAAAGATGGATGGATTGAAATAGAATTGTCCGGGGAAAATGGGCGTTTGTTGGTTTCTATTAAAGATAATGGACAGGGAATCCCTGTAGAAATGAGAAACAAAATTTTCTCGCCGAGTTTTACAACTAAAAGCTCCGGAATGGGCCTTGGATTAACTATGGTGAAAAGCATTTTGCAAAATGCCGGAGGTAAAATATGGTTTCAGTCGATCGAAAACCAGGGCACTACTTTTTATATCGAAATCCCTCAAATCAAACAATAGGCGCTTGTAGCCGGGTGATTTTATATACTTTTGCATTATGAGCGGAAACCCTTTAAAACAATTGGCAGGACAAACAGCTGTGTATGGTGTCAGCACTGTCCTGGGCCGGTTTTTAAATTATTTGTTGGTTCCAATTCATACCTGGGTATTTAAAAATCCGGAATCCTACGGTGTTGTCACCGAAATGTATGCCTATGTTGCTTTTCTATTGATAATACTGACCTATGGGATGGAAACCGCTTACTTTCGCTATAATGAGCGCCCTGATAAAAACAAAGATGCAGTGTATTCCACCATTCTGATGTCTATTTTGACAACGGCACTTCTCTTTCTTCTGGCAATAGTTTTCTTTACTCATGATATCGCTACCCTTATTGATCATGCACAGCACCAGGAATATATTCTTTATCTGGCTTTGATTGTTGCCTTTGATGCAATGGCCGCCATTCCGCTCGCCAGGCTTAGAGCTGAAAACAAACCCAAACGCTTTGCTATAATCAAACTTACAAATATTGGGGTGAATGTCGGATTAAACTTAACCCTCCTGCTTGGTATACCCTGGCTGATACATCACGATGTCCCTGTTCTTGGGCAGTTTTTCGCTCTTTTCCATTCAGGCGAACCTGACATTGCTTATATTTTTCTGGCCAATGTCTTTGCCAGTGCTGTTCAATTGGTGATGCTGACTCCGGAATTCTTTAAAATCAAAAAGCAGATTAGCCTTAAGCTGTGGCGCGAGATGATCATTTATGCCTTGCCGCTTTTGGTCTTTGGCCTTGCCGGTATTATGAATGAAACCCTGGATCGATTGCTGTTGAAATATCTGTTGCCGGAAAACGAAGCTTTATACCAGGTCGGGGTTTATGGTGCATGCTATAAAATATCTATCCTGATGATGTTGTTTATTCAGGCTTATCGATATGCTGCAGAGCCCTTCTTTTTTGCTAAAGCAAAAAATAAAGATGCCAAAGAACTTTATGCTTTGTTGATGAACTATTTTGTTATTGCCGGGGCCATTATTTTTCTGGGGACAATGCTGTATCTTGATATTATTATCCACTTTATTAATGAAAACTACTGGGAGGGACGAAATGTTATTCCTATATTGTTGCTGGCGAATCTTTTTCTGGGGATATATTACAACCTTTCTGTTTGGTATAAGCTGACCAATAAAACAAAATATGGTGCCTATTTATCTGTTATGGGGGCAATCATTACCATTGCATTAAATGTTTATTGGATTCCCAGAATAGGATTTATGGGGTCTGCATGGGCTACCTTTGCCTGTTATGCCAGCATGATGGTAGTGTCATATTTTATTGGTAAAAAGCATTATCCTGTGCAGTATAATGTTCCCAAAGCCTTTGCTTATATTGCTCTGGCTGTTGGGTTATATCTGTTGACCGAAATGCTGGGGATTTCTCAAAATGTGTTAAAATGGACTATACATAGCTTGCTGTTTGTTGGTTTTATTGGAGTTGTGTTTGTTTTTGAATATAAAAATCTGAAACGCTATATCAATGAATCTCCTAAGAATGAATGACTGGGCTATGATAAAGATTATGATTTGCTCTTGCTTGACTATAAGGGAATTGGAAGCTGTGGGGCAGAATTTTGATTTGTCCTGGCGAGTTCTCCGTATAAATGACGGGCTAAAACAGATGTCTATAAAATCAAAATTATTAACATATCAATTTTTTTTATATAAATTGAAATAATGTCTACATTTTTTAACTTTGTTTAATTGAAAAGAATTATGAACCGGGCCACGACAAAAACTTTAACATTCACACGCATGATTAAAAAAATGAAATACTCTGTGTTCTCTGTGACTCTGTGGTGAAAAAAAAGCTAAGGAAGAAGGCGAATTGCCAGAAGGCTATGGCATTGTGCGGTGGGATTTCCGCCTTAGGTGGAGATTTACGGGTGCGCGCAGAGCAAGTTGGCGAGTTGGCGATGATGAGATTATGCGATGATGCGATGATGCGAT
>JBNJHE010000050.1:0-18093 GCA_051748205.1 Bacteroidota bacterium
AAAAGCGATAAGCGAGAAGAATCTCTCTATATGGCGGCCTACTGCAAATACCTTCAGGCACCTCCTTATTACCTGGATCAGTCAACAACAAAAGAAGCCATTAATGAACTGGAGCTATTTACTGATGTTTATCCGCAATCGGAATTGATTGTTGAAGCCAATAAACACATCGGTGAGCTGCAGGATCGCCTGGAAAAGAAAGAGTATCATAAGGCTACCATGTATCACCAGATGGAAGATTGGGAATCAGCAGCATATGCTTTAGAAGTGTTTTTGAACAAGTATCCTGTTACAGAATATCGCGAAGAGGCATTGTTTAAAATTTTGAATGCTCACTATAATTATGCGGAGAAATCCATACAGAGCAAAAAACAACAACGCTATCAGAAAGTAATGGATGCTTATGATAACCTTATTGCCGAGTTTCCTGACAGTGAATACAAGAACAAAGCTGACAGAATTAAAGAAAAGAGCATCAAAGTTTTGGATGAATTAAAGTCAATTGATAAATCATAATTCGAAATCATATCAGAATGGATTTTAAAAAGATTAAAACAAATCACGAAGCGATAACGCATAGAGTTGAGGATTTCAGTACTCCTGAATCGGGAAATATCTACGAAACAGTAGTAGCTCTATCCAAAAGAGCGAATCAAATCTCCGACATTCTTAAAGCGGAGCTGGATAATAAAATCGATGAGTTTACGACACAAACAGATAATCTGGAAGAGATTTTCGAGAATCGTGAGCAGATTGAAATTGCACGCTATTACGAGAAGTTGCCCAAACCTACAATGCTGGCAATTCATGAATATTTAGGCAAGCAGTTGTATATCCGGAATCCGCATAATATTTCCGAAGAAGACAAAGAACGGGAAGCGGCTAATCTTACAGAATAATTACAGATTATGGAGCTTAAGGGTAAAAAGATCGTTATCGGCATTACAGCAAGCATTGCAGCTTATAAAATCCCCTTGCTGGTGCGTCTTTTAATAAAAGAAGGCGCAGAGGTACAGGTAATCATGACACCGGCTGCCCGTGATTTTGTTACTCCTTTAACGCTTTCCACGCTATCCGGACGCCCGGTAATTTCTGAACCCTTCGACCCCATCACAGGAGCATGGAACAGCCATGTCGATTTGGGCAGATGGGCAGATATTATGCTTTTTGCCCCTGTTTCGGCCAATACACTTGGCAAAATGGCCCATGCCATCGCCGACAACTTCCTGGTAACAACCTACATATCAGCAAAATGCCCGGTGTTTTTCGCTCCGGCCATGGACCTGGATATGTTTAAACATCCTGCCAACCAATCAAATATTAGTATATTACAAGGTTTTGGAAATATACTGATTGCTCCCCAGCAAGGAGAGTTGGCCAGCGGACTTATCGGTGCCGGTAGAATGGAAGAACCTGAAATAATTTTCGACTTGCTGAAGAGTGCCTTAAAAAAAAAACAGGCACTGAAAGGTAAGCATGTGCTGGTTACTGCAGGGCCCACCTACGAACGTATAGATCCAGTACGCTTTATTGGCAACTTCTCCTCTGGAAAAATGGGATTTGCGCTGGCGGAAGCTTTTGCCAGTCAGGGTGCTAGGGTAACCCTAATCTCCGGACCTTCTGCTTTATCAACAAATGACAACAAAATCACGCGCATCAATGTCGAGTCGGCACAGCAAATGCTGAACCAGCTTAAAGATATTTTCACTAGTGTGGATATGCTTGTTATGAGTGCTGCTGTCGCAGATTTTAAACCTGAAGCAATCGAAAATAAAAAAATAAAAAAACAACAGCAGAATTGGACCCTGCAGCTTACAAGAAATCCTGATATCCTTAAGGAAATCAAATCATTGCGAAAACCTCACCAGCTCGTTGCCGGTTTTGCACTGGAAACAAATGATGAGCTTAATAACGCCCGCAAGAAACTTGTCGAAAAAGGTTTGGATATGATTGTCCTTAACTCGTTGCAGGATGAAGGCGCTGGCTTTTCTACTGATACAAACAAAGTGACCCTCATTACAGCAGAAAATCAATATGCCTGGCCCTTGAAGTCAAAACAACAACTGGCGCACGATCTGGTTGACTTTATCGTGCAGTTTAAACAAGTATAATCCTATGAGAAATCTTTTTTTGTTCATATCCTTGTTTTTCATTCTGCTGCTGACAGGCTTATCCACCAAAGCACAAGAACTGGATTGCCAGGTAAATGTGTCTGCGTCACAGCTGCAAACCAGTGACCCCGACAAGTTTACTGAACTTCAAAAGGCTGTCCGGCAATTTATGAATGATCGCAAGTGGACCGACAGGCAGTTTAAAGTAGAAGAACGCATCGAATGCAGCATCCTGATCGTTCTCTCAAATGAAAATGGTGACGAATACCGGGGATCAATACAGGTGCAATCCAGACGACCAGTCTACAACACCTCCTATAATTCCACCGTTTTTAATTTTAAAGATGATGACTTTACGTTTGAGTATGTCAAATTTCAAAATCTGAACTTTGATGTCAACTCATTTCAATCCAATCTCACTTCTGTACTTGCCTATTATGCCTATTTAATTATTGGATTAGACTTTGACACCTTTTCGCCTGAAGGGGGAACCCCATATTTTCAAGATGCGCAAACTATTGTAAGCAACGCACAAAATACGGATGCCAAAGGATGGAAGTCATTTGAAAGTAGACAAAACCGTTACTGGCTGGTCGAAGACATCCTTAATGGTTCATTGTCTTCCCTGCGGCAGGGACTTTATCTTTATCATCGTCAGGGACTTGATATAATGGCCGAAGAAATGGAAAAAGGTCGCCAGCAAATCATGAAGGCTTTAGAGGAGTTTCAGCAAGCCAAAAAGCAAAAACCCTTTCTTCATATTCTGGACGTCCTGATGAATGCAAAAAAAGATGAAATAATTAATATATTTAAACAAGCCCCTCCAACAACGAAACCAAAAGTTGTGTCTATTCTTAAAGAAATTGACCCATCCCACTCAGGTGATTACGACCAGATAACCAGTGAACGGTGATCAACTGTCTTATTAGTGTCTGGCAATTACGCAAGGGACTTTCAGGTGGAGCCCTGGCTTACATGACACCTGACCAAAAACGGACATGATCATGAACAAACACACATAGATTAAAGATAAGTCGCTATGATTACACATTTATCGGTCAAAAATTATGTGTTAATAGAATCTCTTGAAATTGACTTTTCCCAAGGGTTGACAACCATAACAGGAGAAACCGGGGCAGGCAAAACAATCCTTCTGGGTGCTATTGCTTTAATTCTTGGCGAAAGAGCCGACCGAAATGCCTTATTTGACGCACAAAAAAAATGTGTGATCGAAGGCTTTTTTAATATCGCTGATTATCAGCTTGAACCTTTGTTTGAACACTACGATCTGGATTTTGATTACCAGGCTATCATAAGACGCGAGTTACTACCTTCCGGAAAATCCAGGGCGTTTATTAATGATACTCCTGTTAACCTAAAAGTCTTAAAGGACTTTGGCGAACGCCTGATCAATATTCACTCTCAGCATGAAACCCTTACTTTGAACCGTTCCGGTTTTCAGCTGAGCGTACTGGATGACTTTTGCGGGCACAAACCACTATATGAAAAATATCGACAAGCGTTTCATGCCTTTGTGAAATCGCAACAGCGTCTAACGCAATTGCAGGAGCTGGACAAAGAAGCTAAAGCCCAGCGCGATTATGTGCAATTCTTACTGGAAGAACTGAGTGCCGCCAGCCTTCAGACAGGCGAAAGCGAGGAGCTGGAAGAAGAACATAGACAATTAACACATGCCGAGGATATCAAACAAGCCTTGTTTTTTTCTGCCGAATCATTGGTTCGCTCCGAAAACAACCTGATGAACAGCTTGAAGGAAGTGACAGACAAGCTTCAACAAATAGCATCCTTCCATCAGGGTGTGGAAACACTTGTAGGTCGATTGGAAAGCTGTCGGATTGAATTGGATGACATTGCATCCGAAATTGAAAGTATAGAAAGTAGCATCGAGTATAACCCCACGCGTTTGGAATATGTTACAGAACGTCTTGATTTAATCCATACCTTGGAGCAGAAACATCATACTGAAGGCGTTGATTCTCTTTTACGTTTAATGGGTGAACTTGAAGCAAAGCTTCAACAATTTGATTCGCTGGAAAAAGACATCGATCAGTGGCAGGAAAAGGTAAAACAACATCAAAAAGAAGCACAAGAATTGGCTGAGGCACTACATCAGAACAGAATACAACATGCACCGGCAATGGAAAAAGCCATCGGACAGGTGTTAGCTCAGCTAAATATGCCTGAGGCTCGTGTGGATATCCGTTTGACAAAGCTGGAAAAAATGAGCATACAGGGACTGGACAAATTGCAAATTTTGTTTAGTGCCAACAAAGGGCAGACTCCAGATGTGATTCAGAAAGTTGCTTCTGGTGGCGAACTCTCCCGCCTGATGCTGGCAATAAAGTCGATTTTGACCGGGAAACATATTTTACCAACCATTATTTTTGACGAAATCGACTCCGGAGTGTCAGGAAATACGGCCGTAAAAGTGGCAGAGATAATGGACCGTATGAGCCTGCAAATGCAAGTGATCGTGATCACCCACCTGCCCGCTATTGCTGCGCGAGGGCGAGCCCACCTGCAAGTATATAAAATGGATAAAAACAATAGAACACAAACAAAAATAAAGCAATTATCGCAGCAGGAGCGCATACAGGAAATTGCTATGATGATGAGTGGAGATGAACATCATCAGGATGCACTGAAAACAGCGCAAAAGCTAATCCATAATGCATCGCAATGAACATTCTGCACAAACTCTTGTTTCAAACCATAAATTACCAAACCTAAGACATTATGGCCTCAGATCTGTTAGCCGGAAAGAAAGGCATTATTTTCGGCGCCCTCAACAATAAATCCATTGCCTGGAAGGTAGCCGAAAAAGCACATGAACAAGGGGCAGAGTTTGTCCTTACCAATACACCGGTCTCTATTCGTTTGGGAGACCTTCATCAATTGGCGGAAAATACCGGAGCACTCATTGTTCCTGCTGACGCTACCAATTTGGATGACCTACATAAGCTTATCGATAAAACCTTAGCGCATTTTGGTGGAAAGATTGACTTTATCCTTCATTCCATTGGGATGTCGCCCAATGTGCGTAAGAAGAAACATTATGATGATTTGAATTATGATTTTATGATGAAAACACTGGATATCTCAGCTGTGTCCTTTCATAAAGTTCTTCAGGTAGCCCGGAAAAAGGATGCCATTAATGACTGGGGGTCAGTTGTGGCCTTATCTTATATTGCGGCCCAGCGCACGCTATATGGATACAATGATATGGCTGATGCTAAAGCTATGCTGGAATCCATTGCGCGAAGTTTTGGCTATATCTACGGTCGCGATAAAAAAATCCGTGTCAATACAATCTCCCAATCACCTACACTAACAACTGCCGGAAGTGGGGTGCGCGGAATAGATGGACTTATGGACTTCACAGAACGGATGTCACCACTGGGTAATGCCAGCGCCGAAGAATGTGCCGATTTTGCTATTACCTTGTTTTCTGATTTGACACGGAAAATTACCATGCAAAATATCTATCATGACGGAGGCTTCTCCAGTATGGGAATGAGTTATCGCGCTATGAAAATGTACAATCGCAGCCTGCATTGTGATGATTGTCCTGACCCAGATCCAGACCTTGAAATTGAAGACTAAGCCGTGTCAAGACGGACTCAAAACTGCTTTTTGCGAAATACAGGCTTAAAAAGGGTTAAATGACAGCATAAAAAATCTTTCTTGAGCTAAGAAGTCATTACTGCGAGCTAACCAACACAGTAACACTGACATGCCATTCGCGAAAAGAATGTGGGAGAGTGGGGGGAGGAGGATTCGAACCTCCGAAGGCTTCGCCAACAGATTTACAGTCTGCCCCAGTTGACCGCTTTGGTATCCCCCCGGGAATTTTGCAGCTGCAAAACTATTGGTTTTTTCCCATTCTGCAAACCTTTCCCTGGCTTTTTTTCGATTTTTTTAGCAAATCGCTTTGTGTCAAAATCTAAAACAGATTAAATCGCCTGGATGGACGACAACTACCTGTGTCCGTGCATAATAAAGAAGCCATCAAGGTCAAGCCCATGGTCACAGCACCTGTAAATAAAAAATTATTTACCTCATTATCAAATGGTTCAAATATATGCAACCGGTCTTCTTCAACATCCCTGTTTCCATATGCGTATAAAGAATATACCATATCACTTAAAAAATAAGCATAGGCGACACCATATAATATAGTGGAAATATCATTCTGGTCGAATAATATCATGTCCGGTTGCTGGATATTGCTCATGTACAACACACTGCTTTTAAATTGTGCAACATTTAAAGGCATATCCTCATGACTTTGAAATGCTTGCAATTCCCCCATATTTGTCTGAATGAGGATTTCTTCTTTTTGACTCTGCTGACTAAATACATAAAAGCTAAATACCATACATGCAATAAAAGGTAAAACAAACTTCATATTCATAATGGAAGATTTTAAATTTCACGTCAAAATTATAGTATTTTTTCGTTTTAAACAAATATTAACAGATGAACCGAGCCATGACTCAGATTTCCGCGACACGCAATATTCAATTCCTTTCGAATCATCCGCATGAGTGATCAGCCTCAGGCGGATCATGATCCGGTTCAACACCTTACACCCCACAGTGCTTAGCCAAAGCAAATAGAGTAAATGATTTCCATGGTTCCAGAAAAAAAAAGCCTCTAATAATTTACAAGCCAACAGATCATAAGAAAATGGTTTTGCAAAGTAGTTTTTTTCTATATTTGCCACTCGAAATTAAGAGTGCATAAATACTAATTTATAGAATCATCTTTTATGAGTTTAAGAGTATTAGTTTTGGTAAAACAGGTTCCGGATACCCGCAATGTTGGGGAGGATGCAATGAAAGCTGATGGAACAGTTAACCGGGGGGCATTGCCAGCTATTTTCAACCCGGAAGACATGAATGCGTTGGAAATGGCATTAAAGATTAAGGATCAGCATAAAGACACAGAAGTCATCGCACTGACAATGGGCCCTTTCCGCGCTGCCGATATCCTTCGCGAGTCACTATATCGTGGTGCCGATAAAGGTTATTTAATTACAGACCGTAAATTTGCCGGCTCAGATACGCTGGCAACCTCTTATACATTGGCAGCAGCAGCACGTAATTTGCAGCCTTTTGATATACTTATTGCCGGACGTCAGGCCATCGATGGCGATACGGCCCAGGTGGGGCCACAGGTGGCTGAAAAGCTCAAGCTTCCGCAAATCACTTATGCTGAAAAAATAACGAAGCTGACCAAATCGAAGATTACAGTAAAACGACGTCTGGATCGGGGAGTAGAAGAAGTAGCTGTCAAAATGCCGGTGGTTATTACAGCACATTCTTCCGCTGATCAATGCCGCCCACGCAATGCAAAACGCCTCTTAAAGTTCAAACATGCACGTACTGTTACCGAATTGCAGAACGAAACAAAAGATTACACTACCTTATACGCTGACCGTCCGTATCTTGAAATAGAAGAATGGACCGTCGATCACCTGGATGTTGATCATCAGTATCTGGGATTAAATGGTTCCCCTACCAAAGTGAAGAAAATCGAAAATGTCGTATTTAAACAAAAAGATTCGCTTCAGCTTACCGATGCTGATGAAGATATTGAGAAATTAATGAAAGGCTTGATTACAAGCCATGTAATTGGATAGTCGAACCAGGAAAACCCATCTATCGTGAATAATATATTTGTATATTGTGAGATTTCAGAAGAAGGCAAAGTAGCAGATGTTAGTCTGCAACTGCTAAGCAAAGGACGTCAGCTTGCTGATGAACTAAAAGTACAACTGGAAGGCGTTGCCATAGGCGCTGACTTGTCTTCCATTGTTAAAGAAGTGAAACCTTTTGGTGTGGATAAAATCCATCTGGCCGAGGATAAGCGACTATTTCCATACACCACACTCCCTCATGCCAACATTGTATCCCGCCTTTTTGAACAGGAAAAGCCACAAATTGCACTTTTTGGCGCCACTCCTGTTGGGCGTGATCTTGCACCCCGTGTGGCTTCCACGCTTAAGTGCGGACTAACAGCAGACTGCACCAGCCTGGTGATTGGCGATCATTACGATAAGAAAAATGATCATCACTATAAGGAATTGCTTTATCAAATCAGACCAGCCTTTGGAGGCAATATTGTCGCAACCATTATTAACCCCGAGACACGCCCGCAAATGGCTACCGTCAGGGAAGGAGTGATGAAGCTCGACACCGTGGATAAGCCAAAAGAACCCAGAGTTAACAAGCTGGATGTTAAAGCCATAGTGTCGGACCAGGACTTTGTTATTGATATTCTGGAACGTCATATCGAAGCCAACAAAGTCAATATCACAGGTTCCCAAATCATTATTAGTGGGGGATATGGTGTAGGCTCTAAAGAAAATTTCAAGTTGTTATATGAATTGGCCGATGTGTTGGGCGGAGAAGTTGGTGCTTCCCGTGCTGCTGTTGATGCTGGTTTTGTGGATCATGACCGTCAGGTTGGTCAAACCGGCGTTACTGTGCGCCCCAAGCTATATATTGCCTGTGGCATTTCAGGGGCAGTGCAACATCGTGCAGGTATGGAACATAGTGCAAAGATTATAGCGATCAATACCGACCCCGACGCTCCGCTTAATCAAATAGCCGATTATGCTATTACTGGCAAAGTAGAGGATATTATTCCGAAAATGATCAAGTATTACCGTAAACACGCGAAGTAAATCAGAAAAATTAAGACCATGCCAAATTTTTTCACAGATAATAAACACCTCAAATTTCATCTCACACACCCTTTGATGAAAAAGATTGTGGCCTTGAAAGAGCGTCATTTTGAAGACTATGGAACTTATGATGATGCTCCTTCAGATTATGAAGATGCTCAGGATAATTATGAAAAGATCCTGGAGATAATTGGTGAAATTTCCGGCAATACCATTGCTGAAAATGCCGAAAGTGTCGATGCCGAAGGAGCAAAAGTCGTCAATGATCATGTCGTTTATGCCAAAGGCACAGAGGAAAATATTGAAAAGCTAAAAAACGCCAATCTTTTTGGGCTGTCACTGCCCCGCGAATATGAAGGCCTAAACTTTCCGATTGTACCCTATGTTATGTCGGCAGAAATTATCTCGAGAGCAGACGCTGGATTTGCCAATATATGGGGCTTGCAGGATTGCGCAGAGACTATCCATGAATTTGCTGATAAGGATATTAAGCAGGAAGTTCTCCCGCGCTTTAATCGCGATGGCATTACAGCAGCCATGGATTTGACTGAACCTGATTCCGGATCAGACTTACAATCAGTACAACTCAAGGCACATTACGATCAGCAAAAAGGCACCTGGATACTCAATGGTGTCAAGCGCTTTATCACCAACGGCGATGCTGACGTTTCCCTGGTTTTGGCCCGCTCGGAGGAAGGCACCAAAGACGGTCGTGGATTGTCATTATTTTTATATGACAAATCTGACGATGCTATGATTGTCAGAAGAGTGGAAAACAAACTCGGCATTAAAGGAAGTCCAACAACAGAGCTGGTATTTAAAGATGCCCCGGCGAAGCTTATCGGAAACCGGAAAATGGGCCTGATCAAATACGTGATGGCGTTAATGAACTCTGCCCGCCTTGGCGTTGGCGCTCAGTCTGTTGGTATTGCTGAGGCTGCCTATCGCGAAGCGCTTGCCTATGCTAAAGAACGGGCACAGTTTGAAAAAACCATTATCAAATTTCCTGCAGTATATGAAATGTTAACGGAAATGGATGTAAAAACCACGGCTATCCGGTCTATATTATATGAAACCAGCCGCTATGTGGATATGTACAAAACCTATCAGTTTATCGGCGAGGAGCGGAAACTGGATAAAGAAGAACGTCAGGAAATGAAAAAGTATCAGCGCTTAGCTGATATCTTTACGCCCTTAACAAAGCTATTTGCTTCTGAATATGCTAATGAAATTGCCTATGATGCTCTGCAAGTGCATGGAGGCTCAGGATATATGAAAGATTATCCGGTGGAAAGACTCTACCGCGATGCCCGTATTACGAATATCTACGAAGGAACCACTCAGCTTCAGGTAGTGGCTGCCATCCGCGGTGTAAGCAATGGCGCTTTCTTAAAAGTCATGGAAGAATTCAGTGAACAAAAGCTTAATCCTGAGCTGGAATATATTCAGAAAACCCTGGCCAAGATGAAGGATCAGTATGAAAAAGTAGTACGAAAAGTGAAGGAAACCGAAGATGATGAGTATTGGGACTTCCACGCCAGGCGCCTGGTTGAAATGGCCGGATATATCATTATCGGTTACTTATTGCTTAACGATGCCAACAGGGATGAAACATACAATAAGGCGGCATTCCAGTTTGTTACTAAAGGTCGGGCAAAGAATATAGAATACTATAACTACATCAGCAATATCGGAATTCGAGAATTGGCTGATTTCAAAAAGTAGTTAGCCTACATCAAAAAAAAATCCCTGATACTAATTCAGGGATTTTTTTTGCTCAATTGTAATGGCTATTTTTTATTTTTTGTAGTGACAGACTTTTCACCATTAGCCTCTTTTGCCGATAATTGCTTCTTTGCCTTTTTTACTTTGATGGTGATTTCCTTTTTCTTTTCATCAAAATCAACCCCGATCGCATCACCTTCCTTTAACTTGGATGAAATAATTTCCTCAGCCAGGGGATCTTCGATATACTTCTGTATTGCACGTTTCAAAGGTCTGGCTCCATACTGCACATCCCAGCCTTTTTCAACAATATAGTCTTTGGCTTTAGCTGTAAGACTCAGCGAATACCCAAGATCTTCAACCCGTTTGTAGAGGTGTATCAGTTCAATATCGATAATCTTATGAATATGCTCACGCTCAAGCGGGGTAAAAGTAACCACATCATCAACACGATTGAGAAATTCAGGAGCAAAGGATTTTTTCAATGCATTTTCAATCACACTCTTTGCATTGTCAGCCATAGAAGCCTGACGGGCTCCTGTGGAAAAACCCACGCCGCCACCAAAATCTTTCAGCTGCCGGGTTCCGATATTGGAAGTCATGATGATGATCGTATTCTTAAAATCGATCTTACGACCATAGCTATCGGTCATCATACCATCATCGAGGACTTGTAGCAGCAGGTGGAATACGTCCGGGTGCGCTTTTTCAATTTCATCAAGTAAGATCACCGAGTAGGGTTTACGACGCACTTTTTCGGACAACTGTCCACCTTCTTCATAACCTACATATCCAGGAGGCGCACCCACAAGACGTGATACAGCAAATTTCTCCATATATTCACTCATATCCACGCGGATCAAAGCGTCGTCACTATCAAAAAGATGATGCGAGAGCACTTTGGCCAGATGCGTTTTTCCAACACCAGTGGGGCCGAGGAAAATAAATGACCCGATAGGTTTATTGGGGTCTTTTAATCCGGCGCGATTCCGGCGGATAGCTTTTACGACTTTTTCAACAGCCTCATCCTGGCCAATCACACGCTTTTGAATGTCTTCATTCATATTCACCAGGCGCCGGCTTTCGTCCTGTTGTATGCGGCGGGCAGGAACACCCGTCATCATGGCAACAACTTCAGCCACATTGTCAGCATTTACAGTTTCACGGTGCAGTTCGGTTTCTTCTTCCCACTTCCGCTTGGCCTGATCCAACTCCTCTTGCATGTTTCGCTCCATATCACGGAATTTGGCTGCCTCTTCATATTTTTGCGCCTTGATGGCTTTGGTTTTTTCTTCTTTGACCTGTTCAATCTTTTCCTCTATATCCAAAATATTTTGAGGAACATTGATATTGGTGATATGCACGCGAGCACCAGCTTCATCCATAGCATCAATGGCTTTGTCAGGCAGAAAACGATCACTGACATAGCGATTGGTAAGCTTCACACATGCATCAATGGCTTCATCGGTATATTTCACCAGGTGATGATCCTCATAGCGATCCTTAATATTATTAAGAATAATGCTTGTTTCTTCTGCTGTAGTAGGTTCGATCAATACCTTTTGGAATCTGCGTTCCAAAGCACCGTCCTTTTCAATATTCTGGCGGTATTCATCCAGGGTAGTGGCCCCGATACATTGAAATTCTCCGCGTGCCAATGCCGGTTTAAACATATTGGAAGCATCCAAAGAACCTGTTGCCCCACCTGCACCGACAATGGTATGAATCTCATCAATAAAAATAATGATTTCAGGATTTTTTTCCAATTCGTTAAGCACGGCCTTCATCCGCTCTTCAAATTGTCCGCGATATTTTGTTCCAGCCACAAGAGAAGCGACATCGAGGGTGACAATGCGTTTGTTAAACAGTGCCCTGGACACTTTTCGCTGGACAATACGCAAGGCCAGTCCTTCGGCTATGGCAGATTTTCCTACACCAGGTTCTCCAATGAGGATAGGGTTATTTTTCTTACGCCGGGATAAAATCTGAGCAATACGCTCAAGCTCATTTTCACGGCCTACAACAGGGTCCAGACGGTTTTCTTCAGCGGCTCTGGTAAGGTCGCGCCCAAAATTATCCAACACCGGTGTTTTTGATTTCCCTTCTGTTTGTACTCGACGTGCAGCGCCGCTTCCCATGCCACTTCCTTCACCGGCAAACTCATCGCCGGGAGGGCTGCCTGGCATTTCCGAGCGTAAATCAGGGTCTTGCTCTTGATCAATTTGGCTTCCTGCCTGCAACTCTGATTTTATCGTTTCATAATCTGCACCTTGCAACTGAAGGCTTTTGGTAACCAGATTTTCCTGATCATGTAAAATCGCCAGCAGCAGATGCTCTGTTCCTATCTCTTCACTTTTAAACGACTGGGCTTCGAGATATGTGATTTTTAATGCACGCTCAGCCTGTTTGACCAGTGGAATATTATCAGGTGAATGTAATCCTGAGGCACTGTTTTCTTTGATGGCATCTTCGATTTTTTTCCGTAACTGATGAATATTAATGTCCATAAATGTCAGAAGTTGCACAGCTTTACCTTCGCCTTCACGCAACATTCCAAGAAGTAAGTGCTCAACACCTATATATTCATTGCCCAACCGCATAGCCTCTTCACGGCTATATGTCAGGACATCCTTAACTCTCTGAGAAAATTTTGCTTTCATTGCTTGCCTTTTCTAATTGTTTCTGTAGTAACGCAAATATTGTGCCTTTTGTTGAATCAAAGATACAGTCTTTTTCAAAGCCTTATCAAAATGTCAACAGGGATTTTTAACAGTCAGTTGTTTATAAGAAAAGCATAATACAACGGGCACGGATTGGATAATTTTTCGTACTTTCGCATTTGCTGTTTTTAGCGAATGGCATATTCTAAGCGACTAAATATTAATAAAATATAAAGATTTTTGCTGATGGAAGGCGCAGGAGAAAAGATTTTAAAGGTTGACATAGAGAATCAAATGAAAACGGCATATATTGATTACTCTATGAGTGTCATCGTGTCGCGAGCATTACCTGATGTACGCGATGGTTTGAAGCCAGTACACAGAAGAGTTCTTTATGGCATGGATCAATTAGGGCTTTATCATAATAAACCGTATAAAAAATCAGCCCGTATAGTAGGAGAGGTGCTGGGTAAATATCACCCCCACGGTGACAGCTCAGTATACGATGCCATGGTGCGTATGGCCCAAAAGTGGTCGATGCGCTACATGTTGGTGGATGGCCAGGGAAACTTTGGTTCGATCGATGGCGACAGCCCTGCAGCAATGCGGTATACAGAAGCACGTATGCGACGCATTTCTGAGGATATGCTCGTGGATATCGATAAAGAGACGGTCGATTTCCAAATGAATTTTGATGATACGCTTAAAGAACCCACCGTTTTGCCCACGCGTATTCCAAACCTGTTGGTTAATGGTGCTTCCGGCATCGCCGTTGGAATGGCGACCAATATGCCGCCGCATAATCTTAATGAAACCATTGATGGCATTATCGCTTATATTGAAAACAAAGATATTGCTACTGAGGAACTTATGGAGCATATCAAAGCTCCGGATTTTCCGACAGGAGGTATTATTTATGGTTATGAAGGCGTTAGATCGGCCTATAAAACCGGGCGTGGCCGGATTGTCATCAGAGGTGAAGCAGAAATAGAGGATGTTTCCAATTCAGACCGCCAGCGGATAATTGTTTCCTCTATTCCATATATGGTCAACAAGGCTGAAATGATTCGCAAAACAGCCGACCTGGTTAATGATAAAAAAATTGAAGGCATATCGGACCTGCGGGATGAGTCGGACCGCACCGGCCTGAGGATTGTCTATGAGCTTAAACGTGATGCAATAGCCAGTGTCGTACTCAATAAATTGTATCAATACACCGCCTTGCAGACATCCTTCAGTGTAAATAATATCGCCCTGGTGAATGGACGCCCTGTGCAGTTAGCACTGAAAGACCTGATACATCATTTTGTTGAGCACCGTCATGAGGTGGTCATAAAGCGAACAGAATATGAATTGCGTCAGGCAGAAAAACGAGCCCATATTCTGCAAGGTTTAATGATAGCCCTGGATAATCTTGATGCAGTGATTGAGCTGATCCGGAGCTCGCGAACACCAGAAGAAGCACGTAGCGGCCTTATGAAAACATTTGAACTGTCAGAAATTCAGGCAAGGGCAATTCTGGATATGCGCTTGCAAAAACTTACCGGACTCGAAAGAGATAAAGTCAAAGAAGAATACGATGAGCTACTGAAGACCATCGAATACCTGAAACGGATATTGTCAGAAGAAGATCTGCGCATGCAGATAATCAAAGATGAGCTGGCAGAAATTAAAAGCCGCTACGGAGAAGAAAGACGCTCCCGCATTGAATATGCTGCTGAGGATTTTCGCATTGAAGATACCATCCCTAATGAACAGGTCGTGATTTCATTCTCACATCACGGGTATCTCAAACGAACTGTTTCTTCGGAATATCGTACACAAGCCAGAGGCGGCAAAGGAGCAAAGGGGAGTAGTACAAAAAATGAAGATTTTATCGAAGCCTTATATATTGCTAACAACCATGACTATATGCTCATTTTTACTGAGTTTGGCAAAGTATACTGGCTGCGTGTATATGAAATTCCTGAAGGAGCAAAAAGCTCGAAAGGAAGACCAATACAAAATCTGATTCAAATTGAACCCAATGATAAGGTACAGGCAGTAATTAAAGTTCATGACCTAAAAGACGAAGAAGCAATCGAAGGGAAATTCATCGTCCTGTCAACAGAAAAAGGAAAGGTGAAAAAGACACCACTCAAAGAATATTCCCGTCCACGGCAATCAGGCATTAATGCCATTACCATCAAAGAAGGCGACCGCCTGCTGGCTGTTAGAAATACTTCCGGACAGGACGATATAATCCTGGCAACCAAGTATGGCAGAGCAATTCGTTTCAATGAAAACAATGTAAGATCAATGGGAAGAACGGCTTCCGGCGTTAGAGGAATTACAATGTCTGCGAAGGATGATCAGGTTGTGGGCATGGTTTGTGTCGACCGCGAAAGCCTGGATGATTTGCTGGTCGTTTCGGAAAATGGATTTGGAAAACGATCATTACTGGAAGACTATCGTATTATTAACCGGGGTGGTAAAGGTGTAAAAACCTTAAATGTAAATAATAAAACCGGTAAGCTTATTGCTATTAAAAATGTAACAGACAATGATGATCTGATGATCATTACACGCTCAGGCATTGCAATACGCATTAACGTGGAACAATTGAGAACGATGGGACGTGCAACACAAGGTGTGCGCCTGATCAACCTTGGTAATGAGGATGCGATAGCGGCTGTTGCTAAAGTCTCTAAAGATGAAGATGTTGAAAGTGAAGATATTGAGAATGGAAATGCAAATGATGCTGAAGGAACTGAAAATCAAACTGAAGAATCGGGCGAAAATTAAATTTTAGCGGGATTTATATGAATAAACGAAAAAAAGCGTTTATTTTGGCAGGAATATTGATATAAATGATATAGAAAACGAATGTAGCAGTCATGATTTGATACATTCACTAAAATTAGAGACCTATGAAACGAATAGCTTTATTAGCAATGGCCATTCTGGTATCAGGTATAACTATGGCCCAAAGTGTTAAACTGCAGAGCGCTATCAATTATCTGGAAGACTTGAGGCTTGAAGAAGCCCAAAAAGCTATCCATGAAGCACTCGACCATGAGAAAACCAAAAATGATCCCAAAACCTGGCTGTATAAAGGAAAAATATATAGTACTATCTACCAGGTAGCCACAATGGATGATAATATTGAGGTTGGAATGAAAAGGGATGACGTGGAAAAAGTATTGGGCAAACCGCAAAAAGACAGACGTAATTGGGCTGAATACCCTCCGGATATGCGTATTGACTACAAAGACAATGTGGTGGAAGACTTTAATAAACCGGCCGATGGTGCATACGAAGACCTGGCTGAAGAACCACTTTTGACAGCCTATGATGCATACCAAAAAGCTATTGATCTCGATGAAGATCAACAATACCTGCAAGCCCTAAAGCTGGAACTGTACAACCTGGGTAACTTTACCTACAATGCTGCTGTCCAGGCATATAACTCCAAATCTTTTGAGCAGGCCGAAACCTATTTCATGAAAACCTATGATATTAAAAAGGTTATGGGTGAAACAGATACAAATTCAGTTTTCAATGCTGCAATCGCTGCTCAAAATGCTGAAGATATTGACCAGGCTCTGAAACATTACAGAACATTGATTCAATACAAATACTCCAAAGCCAGCATTTATGCCAATGCCGGACAACTGTTGTTGCTACAGAAAGATACAGCCGAAGCTGAGTCCTTATTGAAACTTGGACGCAAAAGACATCCGGATGATTATGATGTGCTAATCAATCTGACGAATATCTACCTTACACGCGGCGACATTGAAAAGTCTACAGAAATGTTGAATCTGGCACTGGAGAAACAACCAAATAATCAACAATTGTATTATAACGTCGGAGTGGTGTATGACCAATCTGCCAAAGATTCAACCTTAAGCAAAGAGAAAAGGGATGAAGTCTTTGATCAGGCTGTCAAAAATTATAAAAAAGCCATCGAGTTGGACCCGGATTATTTTGACGCTTATTATAACCTCGGTGCCTTGTTCTTTAATGAAGGTGTGAAAAAACTCCTGGAAGCCGATGCTTTGGATCTGGAAGAACAAGAAAAATATGATCAGCTTAAGGCTGAAGCGGATACAATTTTTATTCAGGCACTTCCATATCTGGAAGAAGCTTACAAGTTAAGACCTGATGACATCAATACCATGCAAGCTTTGAAAGAGCTTTATACAAGAACCAAAAAATATGAAAAGCTCAAAGAAATAAATGCGAAACTTGAAAAGGGTAAAGAAGGCGAAGAGCCTGCTGAACCCGAACAGGAGGAGTAGAGTTTCAGTATGATTTTAAGGGAAGTTTTACAGACTTCCCTTAATTTTAATCTAGCAACTTAACATAATATTAATTATATTACTTTTTATTTGTTCCTGCGTTTTTTATCAGTATCGTGTCAATCAAACATCCTGTTAAGGAATTTTTTTAAAAACTATTTACCGGCGGCATCACAAAAAGCGTATATTTGTAATGAATGGAAGCAAAACTTCCCTAATATGAACCGAGCCATGACAAAAACTTTAACACACACGCATGATTAAAAAAAATGAAAATTGTATAGTTAAAAGATGATGTGTCATGGCGAGCTCCATCGTACCTATTTAATAAAATTTAGACAGATGAAACATCCATGATCCGCCTAAGGCGGAACACACATACGGATGATTAAATGCGAGGAGGCGAACGAAGAGACTTTAGAGAATTAAGAGAAAAAGAACAAGGAACCCCGTTAAATCTACTCCTATCGTCGCATTTAACGGGGCAAGCAAGAAACAAAGAACAAGGAACATTGAACACGGAACATTGAACATTGAACATTGAACATTGAACATTGAACATTGAACATTGAACATTGAACATTGAACATTGAACATTGAAC
>JBNJHE010000051.1:0-17588 GCA_051748205.1 Bacteroidota bacterium
AATCACTCAATCACTCAATCACTCAATCACCCAATCACTCAATCACTCAATCACTCCATCACTCAATCACCCAATCACTCAATCACTCAATCACTCAATCACTCCATCACTCAATCACTCCATCACTCAATCACTCAATCACTCAATCACTCAATCACTCAATCACTCAATCACTCAATCACCCAATCACTCAATCACTCAATCACTCCACCACAACTTTCTCAACCTGCACCTGTCCCTGGCTCACGAGTCTGACAAGATAGACTCCCGGGCTCAGGTTGGCGGCGTTGAAAAAGAAATGCTGTTGGCCGGAGCTTAGCTGTCCTGAAAAGATATCCTGGACTTTCCGGCCGCTGATATCTAACAAGGAGAGCTTAATACAGGCATTGGTATTGAAATGGACAGGGATAGCGGTGATGGCTGATGCCGGATTGGGATAAACAGGATCCATGACAGCCATAGGCTGAGCGGTTTCGATTATGCCTGTCTGTTTATCAGCGACAAAAGACCAGCATCCTTTGGGTGCCGGCATAGGCCGGGTCATTGTTTTGCCTGAATTGCTGCCTGCCTGGATATAATAATAGATTTTTGCAACAGATGAGGGAGCAGGGATCGGCGCAATCCATTGTCCGGCGATATTGGAAGTCATCGGTAGCGCCTGAAATCCTGCTGCGGTATCCGTAGTATAATAAACCGTCGCTGAGGCAATACCCGAACGGTGTTTGATTGTTGCCTCTACCAGGTACTGACTGATGGTCTGCACTGTATCTTCAAATGGCTGATGCGAAATCAATAAGGGGTCATCACTACCCACACTGTTGGTGATGCAATGGATAGCTCCGCTGGCAGGGATGATATCGCTGGAATTGATTCCCACAACATCATATCCGGGCATAGCTTCGCGCAAAATCCTCAGAGCTGTGGTGTCGTATTTTTCGTAATAGGTTGGGACAAGATATGTATTATTGACAAAAACGCCATTGGTATAAGTACGGTAATATCCACCCTGATCGGGGTATAATCCTGACGGGCTGGGCGGCATGGGAATGCGGATTACCTTAAACGGAGTTCCGGAAGTTGCGTTAAACTGGCTAATGACATATTGCAAATTGGCTTCGATTTGAGGGCCGTCAGCTACGCCCTGGGGATACTCACCAACGAGGAGCGTTTGCTCATCGAGGAGCTTCATATGCATATCGATATGATGGATATTGTCGTAAGGCAGGTTTGTCATATGGATAAAGGTATCGATACCCATAAAGTGATACATAAGCGAATCGACTTCAGACGTGGTAAGCGACGGATTTTCATCAAGGATCAGATTGGAAGAAAAGGCCGTACCAAAGCCGTCAGCCATAAAGTTACCGCCGGTATTAACCAGGGCCCAGGGCGACTGTGTTGTCTGATAGAGCGGCATCCCAAGAGCTGCAGATGTATATTCAGGCAGGGCGTCGTCATCGGGCCGGGGACGGTTATAAATCCAGTCAACAAGCAATAAAGAATCCACATCATTATAATAGACGGTTTGGGCTCCGTAATCCCTTATCCAGATGGAGTTGGTCGGCGCTTCGACATAAAGCACATTGGTTGGCGTAACGCCATAATAAGCTAAATCAGATTTTACGGAATTAGAATCGGCACAATGAATTATGACCGTGGCTTGTTTTTGGGCGTGCTCCACAATCTGAGAAAGAATTTCTTTATAAGACCTCCAGGTGATGGTAAGATAGTCGATTTCTTCCCATTCGCCAGGGGTGCGCAATGGCGACTGAGGTGGTTGGGTATATCCTTTGGAATCTATCTGACTGAGGTATTCCGGCATCCGGGCCTTTTCTTCGGCTGTGATATGATGCGGTAAATTATGCTGAGGCCATGCCGCAAGTGTACACGTCAAAAAAAGAAAGGTAATAATATAACGCATAAGCAACTTTGTTTTGGTTTTCAAAAATACATAAAACAATAATGAGTGCAGTCTAAAAAGCCTTAAGACCCCTAAATCCCCTGAAGGGGGCTTTTCCCAAACTGCTGATTTTTAGAGTTCTCCCTTTTAGAACTTAAAGGTAAAAACGCTAAAAATCAATAGTTTGAAGGCTTTTTAGGCCGGCCTCAATAATCATTTTCCTGCAAGACAAAAAAAAGCTGCACCGGTGATGGCACAGCCTTTTTGTTTTGATAAAAGAATCTTTTAGCGGGTGATTAGAATATCCTCAAGTTTTTTGAGCATATCTTCCACTTGCTTGTCCTCTTTATAAGGATCAACATTTTCGCTAATGGTCTTCATAGAGTCGTCAATATCATTATTGACGGTTTTAAATTCGTCCATTTTCGTTTGGAATTCCGCTGACTCCTTATATTCGGCAAACTCTTCTTTGCTCATATCCTTATATTCAGCATCCATAGCCATAACAGCATTACGGACATCTTTCATCACCTGGTTAAAATCACGCAGGACAATAAAAGCTTCCTCGGCAGAGCTAATATCTGCAGAGCGTTCTTCTATTTTATCGATTTCCACGGCAGCATCTTTCAGCTGGTCCATGGGTGTAGTATCGGTACTGCAAGCTGAGAAAAGCGTAATTCCCAGGATGACAGTGCTTATAAATAACAAACGCGTTTTCATAATATTTTTGATTTTCAATGTTATCACAATTTATTGGTTACTGGATTCGGTAGCGCTTTCCAGGATCTTCATAATAGAGAAGATAAAAATACCGGAGAGCACAGTCAAAGCAACGAGCAGCGCAAAGAACTGCCATAGTTCGACGATATCCCAAAGTTTACCGACAAGACCTGCGAGCAGGTTACCGATAGCGGTAGCACCAAGCCAGCCACCCTGAGCCAGGCCAAGGAAGCGCGGCGGAGCCACTTTAGATACAAAGGAGATACCAATCGGGCTGAGGAATAGCTCAGCAATTGTCAGGGTAAAGTATGTACCGATCAGCCAGTAAGGGTTCAATCCTGTCATCGACTGCAGTTTAAGTGCACCATAAAGCATAACGGCAAAACCTAAAGCAGTTAAAAACATACCAGTACCAATCTTACGAGGCGATGAAGGTTCTTTTCCTTTCTTACGCAACCAGGTAAAGAAACCAACGATCACGGGAGTAAGGAAGACGATAAAGATCGGATTGAAATGCTGGAAGAGCTGAGGCTCGATTTTCATCATGCCGCTAGCTTCGGGTTCAAAGGCAGAATAAGCCCAATACGCCAATCCGGCACCTGCGACAGTCAGCCCGGCACCCAGAGCACGATTCGTGGATGACGATTTAGGACGCAGCAAGAATACCAGACCACCAACAGCCATCAGCAATGGCAGGAAGGCTTTAAGGTCGAAGAACATATAAGTAAATTTACTTACCTCACTAACGGTGTAGTCACGCGCAAAAATCGTCAGCGTAAAGCCATTTTGATGGAAGGCCATCCAGAAAAATGCAACCGTGATAAAGACAAGTCCGAGAGCAACCAAACGTTTCTTTTCTTCTTCTTTGCTCATCTGAACAGTCGTAGATTTTTCACCTTTTGCAGCAGCAGCAGCTTCTTTTTGCTTTTCTGTAACATCAGCATGCTTGTAATGCTTGCGGAAAGCAGTGAAAATAATCAAAGAAGCAACCATACTTAAGGCAGCAATAGCAAAACCACCACTATAACCAGTGGATAAGGTTTCCGGATACAAGTTGATAAACTTTGAAATAGTGCCTTCAAAATTCATTTCACCCATAAAGCCTTGCAGCTTGTCAGTGTAATTCGCAACATTGGCAAAGTTATTCTGCAAAGTACCGGTCATCTGGTCGAGGAAAGGATGCGCATTGGCCTGCAAATTCGACAGGTGCGGAATCGTACTTTCATAAACAAAGTCGGTACCACCGCGATTCTTAAGCATATAGTTTACAATGCCGGTAGCAGCAGAAGGGGCAAAGAAAGCACCAATGTTGATACCCATGTAAAAGATATTAAACGCGTTATCACGGTTTGGGGCAAACTGCGGATCATCATATAGCTTGCCAACCAATGCCTGCAGGTTTCCTTTAAACAAACCTGTTCCCAAAGAAATGACAAACAAGGCAATAATGATTACGATAATCGCAATATCATTGGAACTACCAAAGATATTGAAGCCTGGAGAAGCCAGTAACATATAGCCTAAAAACATGATAATGGTTCCCAGCGTAATGGTTTTTCCATATCCCAGCCAACGGTCGGCAATAATACCACCTATAATAGGCAGGAAATAGATCCCAAAGAGAAATCCTCCGTAATAATCTCCTGCCTGACTGGTGCTAAAACCAAAACGGGCCTGGAGGAATAATACGAAAATCGCCAACATGGTATAATAGCCGAAGCGTTCACCCATATTAGCGAAAAAAGCCACTAATAGTCCTTTCGGATGTCCTTTTAACATAATTCTGTTTTTTGATTAATATTTGATTTCTTGGTCTTTTCCTTAAATAAGGCTACAAAAATAAGGATTTTTAATTCTCTTACAAACAACACGGACTGAAATACAGCTATGATTAGCAGTTAATTTTTACTCAATTGACAATTTGTCTGTTATATGCTGCATCAAAGCACTATTTAAATAGATTCTTAATAGGATCGGATAAATTTTTACTGACAATCAGGGTGCTGAGCTGTGCAGAAAAAGCATTAAAATTTAAAACGCAGCTGAATTTTGACATCCGTTTTATGCGGTTGATCGATTTCAGTTAGTCCGCTACCCACAGATTCGCGGTTGGCATAGTTGGTTCGCGCAATTTTAAACCAGGCATCCAGGGCATCAGAGACTTTATATTTTATCACAAAATAGCATCTATAGCCCTGATAGGCATATGCTGGGATAGAAAACGCATATAGCACATCATGTTCGTAAGCATAAAGCCGGGCATCATAAGAGTCGGTATTAAAGAGGGCGTAGCGCAGAGACACCGAAACAGGCTTGTCTTTGGGCCGCAAAAGGATATCCTGATAGATAAGGTATCCTTGTTGAGTCTCTTGATTATCAAAGCGGGTGCGTGTCCATTCTGCCCTGTTGTTGAATTTCAACCAGGAGTTCACCGACCAGGAGATATTCAGGCGGATTCCGTCGCGCTTACGGAATATCAGCGGATTAAGGACAAACTCCTGTGTATTGTCATTATACATTTTCTGTTCAAACTGATAGCGCAGATAAGCATCCCAGTTACGTGCAGGGGAATAGTCGAGTTGCAGGCGGTATTCGCTGCCATAGGACGGTGCATCCGCACGATAGTTCAGCCACAGGAACCGGAAATGGTCGGCATAAGCGTTTATCGTCCACTCATTGGATAGCTGTGCCTGTATGCCGGTGTACAAGCCGTTTTCATTTTGATTAGCACTGTTTTCACCAAAGGCTCCGCCCTTAATATTTTGAAAATCGGATTGATACCAGCGGTGCAGCACAGCCAGATATACTCCACTGGCCGGTCGCAGGATAAAGCCATTGACAGTACCCCAGGCATCATTATCGGAATAGCCGGTCTCGCCAAAAATGATAAAGTCCTTCAGGTTATACTCGTAGTCGACAGAAGCTACCATTCGCTCTTTGCCAAAAAAGCTAAATTTTTTATACAGACGGGTGTTTTGTTCCAGGGGCACATCCAGACGAAAGTGATAGGCTGTAGCTCCCAGGCTCAGGCGCCCCAGCCGAGCTTTCAGATGGCCGCCAAGCATTTGCTCTTCAACCAGATTTTTGTCCTCGACCAAAGACTGTGTATTGTGGTAGCCTGTTTGCTGCAGGGAGGTAATAGCAGAAAACGCATCCAGCGAATCCACCATAACAGCATTCCCATCGCGCATGGCCCGCGAATAAAACAGGGTTGCGGTGACAGGCCCCAGCTGCTTTTCTGCAGCCACACCTCTAAGGTAGCCGAATTCGTTCATCGAAGTGCTGGGCTTAAGGCCTCTGGATTGCTTACGGACAGATGCTACATTGGAAGACTTGCCAAAAGAAAGCCCCGACCAAAGTGCCATTCCCTGAGCTGCTTCCACATTATAATCACCCACCACCAGCTTATCAACCCATTTAACATCTTCGAGCATAAAAAAACCAGAGTAAAAATCAAAACCCTGTTTTTGACTTCCCTGAAAGAACTCTTCTCCGGGGTCTTTCTCTGCATTCAACCCCCAGCGGAGATTCCGGCTGCGGTATTTATAGCGAATGTAATATTTGTCAGGACTTCCCAGATAACGCTTGTTGGGGCTTTCGGCCAACAAAGAATCAGCAATGGGCTTATAACCTTCTCTTTGCTCTATGGTGCGCTCATAACGCAAAAAGACATCATGACGCCCATACTTAAGTGAGTTTTTTAGCTTATCGGCTGTTTTCTCTTTTATATCCCCCACATAAATAAAATGGCTCAGGTTTTGAATATCCTGATAATTGAGCGATTCCACAAGCTGAAGCTGAAAAAGGTTATCAAATTTACCCAGGCGGCTGCGCTGAGTAAACAAATCGTTGATTTGCAAATCATTAAGAAAGACAAAATAGTCAAAATCCGCTTTGGTGGCAGTATTGATATTCAGGGGTTGGCGCATATAATAATTGAGTTCATCCACCAGGCGGGAGTAATCCATTTCTTCATCCTGATTTTCGGCATGGTCCTCTATTATTTCGACAATTACTGCAGGCAAATCCCCTTCTGTTTGTGCCACCATCAGGGAAGGCAGGCAAGCGAACAGAAGAAAAATCAGCATATGATATGGTCTTGCTTTCACATCCATCAGAAGTCATACATTAGCGATCCATGAGGGGAGGTCCCCAGCACCAGGTGATAAGCTGCTGAGATATCAAACTGCAGTCCGTTGAACAAAAGCCCGACACCAAAGGAATACTCCGCAGGGTTGGTCTTAATACCTCCTCTGGCCAGCACTTTATCCGAAATTTCGTATTCCACTCCGGCTTTAAGACGCATAGCATATTTCAAATTCTGTTCAGCTTCTGCCAGGAGCAAAAAGCTTTCATCCGGTTTATAAGCAAGTCCAAACCGGATAAAAGTAGCGATGGCCAGGTTTTCATAATCTGACAACTCCACGTTTAAGGGATTAAAAACAGAAGCGCCGAGGGAGACTCTATCGCTCAGGTCGGCCTGCAAGCCTCCCTGGAAAGTGATAACACCCTTGCTGCCTGTCAGGTAACCAGATTCATCATCCAGGTGGGTATGCAGATAATCGAAGCTAAGGCCACCGCGCAAGCCGGGAAACAACTGCCGCCCGTAGGCCAGGACAAAGCGTTTTTCGTTATAAATTTCAAATCCGTAATAAGAGAAGGCCAGTCCAAAGCCACCAGACCCGGCAGGAAGGAAGAAAGCGGCTCCGCTGGTGCTGAACTCCGACATAGCATAACGACTTTCAAAAAACACTCCGGCAGCCATGCGCTCGATTTGTCCCATAGCAGCCGGATTATTAAGCACACTAAAAACATCGTGATCCGCTACAGCAGCTCCACCCATAGCAGCCTGCCGCCCTCCGGCGTAGCTGCCGTCGTACTGCGCATACAGCAATGCCTGAAGCAACACCAGAACGACCAGAATTATGTATCGTCGCATAAGAGATGAACTTTTCGTTTTGTTTGATAAAAATACAGAATATTTATGAAGATATTATAAACTTAACATAAATTCCTGACTTTTTTTATCCCTAAAAAGTCCACTTATTATTGTCACCCCAGGCCCTGCTATCAATAGTTCTAAGGGTTTAGTTTGTCTTGAACTTAAAATCGACTTCACCAAGCTTCTTATTGGCATCGACAATTTTCTGTTTCAGCTCCTCCTTCTTTTCCACGAAAAGGTCAAACAGTTCGTTGTCGCCGGTAGCGATCATCTGAGCGGCGAGCAGGCCGGCATTTTTAGCACCATCAATACCAACGGTGGCCACGGGAATACCAGGGGGCATTTGCACGATAGACAAGAGCGCATCAAATCCGGAAAGCGAAGCTTTAATAGGCACACCAATGACAGGCACAGGAGTCATTGCCGCAATCACACCAGGCAGATGTGCAGCCATTCCGGCACCAGCAATAATAACCTTAATCCCTCTGTTTCGGGCATTGCGGGCAAACTCTTCCACAGCATCAGGAGTGCGGTGCGCTGACAATGCATTGATCTCAAAAGGAATTTCCATTTCGTCTAATACGGCAGCAGCCTTCTCCATAACAGATAAGTCGCTTGTGCTGCCCATAATAATACTTACTTGTGGCTTCATAACTTTTTTGTTTTGCCAACAAAAATACAAATCTTCCCGAATTTGTATAATAAAATTGTTCCCATAGCCTTTATAAGCACGGTATAAAAAAAGTACATTTGATTTTCAGTGGTTATGAGAAATTTTATGATTTCAGACCGGACACAATCGTTATTTTTTAAAAAACATTTGAAAAAATTTCTTTATTCTTGCATGATATTTCAGCCATTATCAATGTCAAAATAAACAACAGCATATAAGAACAGCAGAATAATCCGGTCAACTACAGGAATAGCAACAACAAGCCAGGGTTTTATTCTGATAATCAACAAATTGTTATTATGAAACAGATACAGGTAAGGGACAAGACATTTGAGGTATACATTCCCGGGCAGGAAATTGAAGCAACGATAGCTCGTTTAGCCAAAGAGATTGAAGCAGACATGCATGACAAAGACCCTCTTTTTCTGGTCATTTTGAATGGGGCCTTTATGTTTGCAGCAGACTTGTTTAAGGCTCTGACAATCCCCTGTGAGGTAAGTTTTGCCCGTCTGTCATCGTATCAGGGGATGGAAACCACAAATAAAGTAAGGGAACTCATTGGTGCTGGCGAGGAAGTAAAAGGGCGCCATGTCGTTATTATCGAAGACATTATAGATACGGGGATTACACTTGAACACCTGCAAGCCACTTTACAAAAGCATCAGCCTGCATCAATCCAATTGGCAACGATGTTATATAAGCCGGAATCGTTTCAAAAAGACTATCCGATTCAATATATCGGGCTTGAAATAGGGAATGATTTTGTAGTGGGTTATGGGCTGGATTACGACGGCCATGGGCGCAACCTCAGTGACATTTACAAGGTCGTCAGTCAATAAGAAACACCACTATTTCTGAAAAAAATATTATTTTCGTAGAAAGAAGGCAAAAATCATTTTAACAACCATGACACAAACAAGAAAGCCATTCGGATTGTTTGTTTGTTTGAAAACTGTCTAAATATGTTAAATATCGCACTATTTGGTCCTCCGGGAGCAGGAAAAGGCACTCAATCACAAAAGTTGATTGAATATTATAATCTGGCCTATATAGCCACTGGCGACATGCTTCGCCGCGAGATCAAAGAAGGGACAGATTTGGGTATAGAGATAAAAACTATCATAGACCGTGGCGAGCTGGTTTCGGATGAAATCATTGTTCGTTTAATTGAAAAGAAAATCTCCAACAACCCTGATGTTGATGGCTTTTTGTTTGATGGCTTTCCCCGCACGGTAGTGCAGGCCTATATTTTAGAAGGGCTGCTACTAAAATTAAACACTTCGTTATCTGCAGTAATAGCATTGGATGTGGATCGCACTGAGCTACGACGCCGGATGCTGGAACGCGGCAAAACGTCTGGCCGGGCAGATGACAGCGCTGCTGTAATCGAAAAGCGGCTGGAGGAATATGACAAAAAGACAGCGCCGGTAGCCGACTTTTATGCAGAAAAGGGACAGTTTTACAAGATTGATGGCATGGGTTCTGTCGACAAGATACAGAAACGCATCCGGGAGCAGGTAAAAGCCAACCTCAAAAAAGAATGGCTAAACATCGTACTGTTGGGATATCCCGGATCGGGGAAGGGCACACAGGGCAGATTGCTGGCCGAGAAATACAATCTCACCTATATTTCCTCCGGGAAGATGCTTAGGGAAGAGATCAAAAAAGGCTCCGGGATTGGCAGGCGAGCTGAACCGATTATGGCCGATGGAGGCATTGTCCCTGATGAGCTGACCTTGCCACTTGTTGAGTCCACCATCAAGCGCCACCCGGACACGAATGGCTTTATCTTCAAAGGATTTCCCCGAACGATCATCCAAACCTATATCCTCGACGGTTTGCTACGCAAGCTCAATTCTTCTGTTTCCTGCATGATGGAGATCAAGGTTCCGCCTTTTGAATTGATGGAGCGCCTGCATGCACGCAGTATGACAGAAAAGCGCCGCCCGTATGATATGTCGGTAGATGTTATCCTGCACCGCATGAAGATGTATGAGAACAAGACAGTTCCTGTAGCAGACTATTACAAGAACATCAACAAACACTGCTCCATTGATGGCGTAGGCACACAGGAGGAAATCTTCAGGCGCCTGAGCGAGCAGGTAGAATCTGCATTCACAAAAATCCGCTAAAATTTTCTGCATTTCGCTTCGGAATACAGAAAAGAGCTGTAAGAGCTGCCACAATTGATGTTGTTTTATTACCTTTGCAGGGAATAACTCAAACTATGTTTAATATTATCTTATTTGGCCCACCGGGATCGGGCAAAGGCACACAATCGGCAAAGATTGCGGCACACTATAATCTGGTCCATTTGTCGACGGGAGAGATGTTTCGTAAGGAAATCGCCCGCAACACAGTGGTAGGCAAAGAAGCCCATGCATATATTTCCAAAGGCATGTTGGTGCCTGACGCAGTCACACTGCGTTTACTTTACAAACACGCCAGCAAGTACTTAGGCACTCCCGGCATTATTCTGGATGGATTTCCACGCACGATCAATCAGGCTATATTGCTGGATCGCATGCTGGAGAAGAAGGGAGAGCAGATCGACCTGGTCATTCAAATAAAGGTAGAGGAATCGGAGCTGGTGCGTCGCATCAAACATCGCAGTGAAAGCTCTGATCGCTCTGACGACACTGAAAACATCATCCACAAGCGTATGGAGATATACCGCAGGCAGACTTATCCGGTGTTGAATTACTTTTCATCGCGCAACAAGCTTGAGTCGGTGAGCGGCATGGCATCCACAGCAACTGTTTTTGGCCGGATATGTGCCATAATTGATACCCACAGAAAGGAAAAGCAAGCATGAGCAGTCCCAATTTTGTAGATCATGTCAGGATCTTATGCCGCAGTGGCAAAGGCGGAGCGGGATCAGCGCATTTTTACCGCGGGCGTGCCATTCCCAAAGGAGGCCCCGACGGTGGCGATGGGGGCCGCGGTGGTCACATCATTTTGCGTGGCAACAGGAATTTCTGGACGCTGCTGCATCTGCGCTACACCAAACATATCTATGCCGGGAACGGCCAGTCGGGCAGCGCCAACCGCAAGCACGGAGCCATGGGTAAAGACGAGATCATCGAAGTGCCTCCAGGTACTGTCGCCCGTGATGAGGCTAGCGGCGAAGTGATAGGCGAAGTGACAAAGCATATGGAAGAACTGCCACTGCTCAATGGAGGCCGCGGCGGCCTCGGCAATGATCATTTTAAGTCTTCCACAAACAGAACTCCACGCTATGCACAACCCGGCGAACAGGGCGAAGAAAAAGAGATTGTGCTGGAATTGAAGCTGCTGGCCGATGTAGGCATGGTGGGCTTCCCCAATGCAGGGAAATCAACACTGCTAAGTGTCTTATCTGCAGCAAAGCCAGAAATCGCCGACTATCCTTTTACCACCATCACGCCAAACCTGGGAATGGTTGCTTACCGCGACTCCCGCTCCTTTGTCATGGCCGACATTCCGGGCATTATCGAAGGAGCCCATAAAGGAAAAGGTATTGGCCTTCGATTTCTACGACATATCGAGCGGAACTCGGTGCTCCTGTTTATGATTCCTGCTGATGTGAAAAGTATCACCAAAGAATACAACATCCTGGTCAACGAGCTTAAGCTGTATAACCCTGAATTGTTAGACAAAGGCCGGGTTTTAGCCATCACCAAATCCGACCTGCTGGACCAGGAACTAAAGACATGGATAGCCGAGGAAATCCCTAAAGGCATTCCTTTTGTGTTTATCTCTTCCCTGGCCAACCAGGGGCTGACGAGGCTTAAGGATGTGATTTGGGAAAAGCTCCAGGAGGAAAATAGCTGATAAACCTGCTATTCTTTAGGAGTGGTTTTTTCTTCAGATGCAGGCCTGGACTCCATACGCAGATTCTGAAAATGTGTGCTGATGCCTTCTTTTTGCAAGACTTTGGCCAGCTCGGTTCTCACTTCCACCTTTAACACCCAGGCATCCATTGGCGTTTCAACCCAGGCCACCAGCCAGCATTCCATAGAGTGTTCACCCATATCCATAATCCAAAACCTGGGCTTTTCATTGCCGGCAAAGTGCTTGTTTCTCTTTATGATATCCACAGCTATACGCTCAAGTTTCTCAATATCGGTGTCATAAGACACATAAAACTTCACCTGAGCCCAATTGTACTGATCAGGATGTGAGTAATTGACATAATCTTTCTGCAGCATCCGGCTATTGGGGATAAGCAAACGCCGCCAGTCCCATATTTTGATGATCGTATGAGATATGGAAATATCTTCGATGGTTCCGTAATTATCATCAATAAGGACAGTATCTCCGGTATGAAAATGATCAGAAAAAGAAATTACAAAACCGGAGATAATATTTTCGATATACGGTTTAGCCGCGATACCAATAATAATGGCTGCAGCGGAGGCAAGCAGCGATATCAGCGTAATGGGAATACGATCGAAGAAGAGCAGTGTAAGAATACCAAGATAGATGATAATGCCGGTCCCCATGATAATACGCCGCATAATACTAAAGCGACCGGCAATACCGAGCAAAGCTTTTTCTCTTACCGATTTTCGCTTATTTTTACTGGGCGAGCTAGTGGCGACAGCATCAAAGGTATGGATGTCATCCAATCGGTTCAGGCGCTGTTTTTCAGCGCGTCGTACCAGCCGCCTTAAGATCCAGATCAAAAGAATAAAGACTACCGTGAGCACGATTACAATCAACAACTCTCTGGATAGATCAAACATAATTACAGGATATTAACTTCATATTCGAGTTTAATGCCGAATTGTTTTTCGACGGACATTCTGATCAGACGGGCCAGATGAATCACTTCGCTTCCATTGGCTTTACCCAGATTAATAAGTACAAGAGCCTGATCACGATGCACTGCAGCATGACCAACAGCCTTTCCCTTCCATCCACAGTATTCTATCAGCCAGCCGGCAGCCAGCTTCCATTGATTTTCTGACATCTCAAAGGATACCATTTCAGGATACTGCTGCTTTAGCTTTTGGTATTTTTCCCTGTCCACAACAGGGTTTTTAAAAAAACTACCCGCATTCCCATTCACCTTATGATCAGGCAATTTACTCTTGCGTATTCCAATCACAGCAGCAGCAATATCCTTAACATCAGGGTGATCCATTCCCTTCTCATCCAATGCTCTTTTCAGGCTTCCATATTCTGCCCTGACGACAGGGTTTTTATTCAAACGGTAAGTCACCGAAGTTATGATATACTTTTTGGCGTATTCCTGTTTGAATATGCTGTCGCGGTATCCGAAATGACAATCGCGAAAGGAAAAGACTTTTTTTTGCTGTTCACGGATGGAGATCGCTTCGAGTTGAAAGAAGGCATCTTTTTGTTCCACGCCATAAGCTCCGATGTTTTGCACCGGCGCTGCGCCGACATTACCGGGGATAAGGGCGAGATTTTCAAGTCCACCCCAGCCATTGTCCACCGCAAACTGCACCAAATCATCCCACTCCTCTCCTGCCGCTGCTTTTACATAAATATAGTCATCTTCCTGGGTTACTACTTCTATTCCTTTTTTGACATACGTCAACACCACCCCGTCAAAATCCCGGGTAAACAACACATTACTGCCGCCTCCCAGAATAAACGAACGATCGGTTTTCAGGCCGTATTCATTCAGATAACTGATCACATCCTCCTCACTTTGCAGTTCAACAAGCACAGAAGCTTTGGCATCAATACCAAAAGTATTAAGTCCTTTCAGGGAAGCGTTTTCAACTATCTTCATATCTTTAAAATTAATTCTTGTACTTTAACAGAAATGTCTATCGTAACACTGACACAAAACATATTTCAAAAGTCATCCACGTGTATATCAACAATTTTGTCATGACCTGCTTCATAAAAAAAGAATAGCGGATACGCAGGCAAAAGTAAACAATCAAAAGTAAAAAACCCCGTTAATAATAAAGAAAAGAAAGCAAAAGCGCATAAAAAAAACTGCGTATTTTCGTATCCAAAAGAAAAGTTATGGAGAAGCGCCGGGCCATTGTGAGCGTGATCAATGATTTATATTCTGACCGTCGTGTAGACAAGACGTGCCGTCTTTTGGCAGAGAAGGGCTTTGACGTTGTTTTGCTGGGGCGCTTATTGCCTGGCAGCCCACCCATGGATGCACGCCCCTATCATACGCATCGCTTTACAATGATATTTGAGGAAGGGATTCTGATGTATCTTGAATTCCAGCTTCGGCTTTTGATATGGATGCTCACCCATAAGGGTCATTTATTTTGGTCGAATGACCTTGACACTGTTCTTCCCGCTTTTTTGACAGGCCGTTTGCGCAAGTTTCCGGTAATCCAGGACAGTCATGAATATTTCACAGGAGCCCCTGAGTTACTGCCATATCCCTGGAAGCAAAAAGTATGGAAAAGGCTGGAGCAGTTTTGTTATCCTCGTGTTGACGAGCTGATTACGGTCAATGAATCCATAGCCAGGCGCTTTCGTTCGGAGTATCGTCGTAACGTATATGTTGTGCGGAATATTCCTGACCGCATTGATATCACCCCAATGAGCAGAGCAGAAGGAGGGCTCCCCGGGGAAGGCGCAATGCTGATCCTTCAGGGTGCCGGCATCAATGTGGACCGTGGTGCCGAAGAACTAATTGAAGCCATGCAGTATATAGATAATGCTTTTTTGCTCATCCTGGGCGACGGAGATGTAATTCCACAGTTAAAAAAAAGAGTAAAGCAGCTTAAACTAAGGCAACGGGTGATTTTTAAAGGGCGCATGGAATACAGGCACATGATGCAGTACACCAGATTGGCAGACCTGGGCTTTTCGCTGGATAAGCCTATATCGGAAAACTACAGACTTAGTCTGCCCAACAAAGTATTTGACTATATTCATGCTGCAACGCCACTCATTGTTTCGGCTATCCCGGAAGTAATGCAGCTTGTACGGCATTATGATATCGGTGATATTGTTGAAAACCACCAGCCAGAAATAATAGCCCAAACAATACAGCAGGCATTAAGCAACAAGGAAAGGTATCAGCAATGGCAAAATAATCTTACTTTTGCAGCCAAAGAATTGCAGTGGAAGCAGGAGAAGAAAGTGTTGGAAGAACGAATCTCCCAATATGTCTGAAAAGCATTTACATATCATCGCATTTGACATTCCTTACCCGCCAAATTATGGTGGCGTTATCGATGTCTGGCATAAGATCAGGATGCTGAAAAGCCTGGATATCAAAATTCATTTGCATTGTTTTGAATATACAGGGCGCGAGCGTCGTCACGAATTGGATGATTACTGTTACAGAGTTTATTACTATCCCCGTAAGCTGGGCATCAAACAAGCATTTTCAATAAAGCCCTATATTGTTGTAAGCCGCAAAAGCCAGGCCTTATTGCAGCGCTTGCAACAAGATACCTATCCCATCCTTTTTGAAGGGTTGCATTCCAGCTATTACATCAACCATTCTTCGCTGAAAGGGCGCATCAGGATTTTCCGTGAGTGCAATATTGAGCACCGCTATTATTTCAATCTGTATAAGTCCAGTCGCAAGCCTTTTCTAAAGGTCTACTACTTGATAGAAAGCCTAAAGCTGAAGCTTTTCGAGCGAAAGGCCGTATGTTCAGGACAGACAGCGGCCATTTCGATGGCCGACACCAAAGAGCTGCAACACCGGTATCCGGGACAGGATATACGCCTGATCCCCGGCTTTCATGCCAACGACAGCATCAAGAGCCAGCCCGGAACAGGGGATTACGTCTTGTATCATGGCAATCTGGAAGTGCCCGAGAATGAAAATGCTGCATTATTTTTATTGAAACAGGTCTTCCCCGGATCGAAACACAAGCTAATCGTAGCAGGGATGAATCCGCGTCCCCGCCTGCTCAAAGCCATCAAAAGCTGTTCCAACACCCGCCTGATTGCGAATCCATCACAGGAAGAGATGGACCGCTTGATTTCACAGGCACATATCAACTTATTGGTAACCTTTCAGGCCACAGGCCTTAAGCTTAAGCTTTTAAATGCCTTACACCTGGGGCGCTTCACGCTGGTAAACGACTACATGGTGAAAGGAACATATCTGGAAGGTATTTGCGATAGCGCCAACAGCCCTGAAGAAATGGTGAGACAAATGGATCGCTTATTCGAACAGCAGTTTACAGAGGCACATATCCAACAACGCCGGAGCTTGTTAGAACAGCATTATTCGAATTCTGCCAATGCCCGGAAACTTCTTGAGATGTTTAGCAAGCAATAAATTCAACTAAGGTGCAACAGGTCGAAACTTGCAGATATGGCAAGCTACGT
Source organism: Bacteroidota bacterium (assembly GCA_051748205.1). Classification (GTDB taxonomy): domain Bacteria; phylum Bacteroidota; class Bacteroidia; order Bacteroidales; family PWNQ01; genus PWNQ01. Next base: position 16,519 of record JBNJHE010000051.1, read on the forward strand.
CAAGAAACTTCCCGCTTATTTAGCGAAATTAACAATCTGATGTTAAGCCTGATAACAAAAGACTCTAAAAAGCGTCGCTAAATACTTTCGGTTTCGTCCTCGTCGGTGCTATCCTTTGGATTTACTTCATCGTTTTTCAGCTCATCATGTTCCTCTATAGAGTCGACAGAGTCAGAATCAACAGATAAGGGAGGTTGCTGTTGCAGCATTTCAGTAATTTTCCCGGCTTCACATTTCAGCACACGGGCCGGAAAATCGTCCAACAGGGAGTAATCGTGCGTAGCCATAATAATGGCGCGGCCACTATCGCGCAATTTAAAAATCAGCCTCATAATATCCCGCGATGTTTCCGGGTCGAGGTTACCGGTAGGCTCATCCGCCAGGATTATTTCCGGGTCATTAATCAGGGCACGCGCAATAACAACGCGTTGTTGTTCGCCACCAGCCAATTGATGCGGCATCTTAAATCCCTTTGTACCAAGCCCCACCCAGTTCAGCACATCCTGCAGCCGCGTTTCCATCTCTTCCTTGTCCTTCCATCCAGTGGCTTTCATGACAAACATCAGGTTATCATGCACTGAGCGATCATGCAGTAGCTGAAAATCCTGGAAAATAATGCCTATTTTACGGCGCAGCTCGGGAATATCCCTGTTACGAATCCCATCCAAAGAAAAATCAGAGACAACAGCTTCGCCATCACGCATCGGCAAATCGGCGTATAGGATTTTCATAAGGCTGCTTTTGCCACTACCGGTTTTTCCTATCAAATAAACAAACTCACCTTTAGCAATGTCAAAGCTAACATTTGATAATACAAGATTTTCTTTTTGATATACCGTTACATCTTTCAGATGAATGATCGTATCCAGCGCCATAATCTATTCGTTTAGGTGAAATGACAAAGATAGAAAATTTCAGTGAGCTTAAACGATAAGAATATTTTGAAAAATGCCTAAGGAATTTTATCTTTGAAACAGATGAACCGAGCTATTATCCGCCTAAGGCGCAACACACACGGGGATGATTAAATGTGAGGAAGCAGTGATGCGAGAGGGAGAACGAAGAGACTT
>JBNJHE010000052.1:0-17329 GCA_051748205.1 Bacteroidota bacterium
TATTGAATCACTACTTTTTTAGTGATTTTATATCCGCTATCATTATATACATTAATAAAATACACACCACTACTAAGGTCTTTGGTATCCATACGGATATTTCTGCAAGCATTTACATCCATGGTTTTTAGCACCTGACCCTGCATATTCGTCATGGTTATTCTGTCAATAGCATTATTCATATCATCCGTTTCAATGATGACATGACTTTTTGCCGGGTTTGGAAAAACATCTACCGTAAAACTCTGTTCAGGATACTTCACTGATGAGGATGAAGAGGTATCCTGTTCGTAATAAAATACAACTTCCATTTCGGGCCAAAGGCTCATATTGTTGTGTTCACTGGAGGCAAAGATCAGGCTGCGATAATATTCTTCGGTATACAGCCGCAGATTCATCCCGTAATTTTTATTGGGATTGGCATGCCAATATTGGACAAAATTAGTAACATTAATATCCGGATAATCCTGATGTGCTGATGTACTGGGCGGAAGATAGATTTGATTTTCTATGGTAAAAGCAGGAGCAGTATTCCAGGTAACGGTGTTCTCATCCCAGGGATCTGTTACTTTGGCTATAAAGCTATCATTATCTCCCGAGAGCGTTGAATGATTTCCACCAGCATTTGATGAAGTATAATTCTGGTATAAATTCAGTTTAGCTGAAGCAATAGTAGCTGTATCCGGAATCCAGTACAATTTAAATCCAAATAATCCTCTTCCTCCACAAGGAGTTCCGGAACATGTCCATGCTAAAGCCATGATATCAGGTTGCTGACCCATATTATTATTCGGGTTCAGGTAGCCCATATAAGCATCAAAACCATCTTCGGCATTCAACTGAATATTAATGGTATCCAATGATGAAGGCATACTGTCATAATACTCAACAACCAGCTTTGGACGCTTAGCCGGATCAGGGTGATCACTGGAAGCAAATATCAGTGCCTTATTGGCCGAATCGTTTAATAACCGCATCATTAAGCCATGGTTCGACGTCGGATTCAATACCCAGTCACGGACAAAACAGCTAACATCAATATCCAGATAATCCTCTGTTGAAGAATTGCTTTGGGGTAGATATACATTCTGATGTTCATCCGTAGCCGGTTGATTATTCCAGCTTACTGAGTTCTCTGACCATGGTTGTGTTACCCTTGCCAATATAGCATCATTTACTCCATTTGACATCGAATGTCCACCATTTCCACTGGAAGTAGTGGTATTCTGATACAACGATAAGCGGGCATTTTTTACAAAAGCCGTTGATGGTATGGAGGTTAAATCAAACTCAATAATCCCCTGCCCTTCATTGGAATTACTTCCGCTTGTCCAGGCTAAAGCCATGAAATCGGGCGAATTACCTATGTTCATTGCCGGATTTGTTTTGGACAAATGTGCATCTTTGCCATTTGCCGGACCTGGTTGTAGACTATCGGTTTGCAGTTGTGCATACATCTCAGCCACAAAAAAGGTGAAAAGAATAAGACTGCTAAATACTTTTAACCACTTCATTGTTCTTTGTTTTGATATTGGTACAAAAATAAAATGTTTTTCATCTTGTTGCAATATTTTAACAAAATTATAAGCCATTTTTGAGTCTGGTCTGATAAATTCACATTTGATGTTCATTCTACCATAATGCCGTGCCTACGGCACTTGCCTTGTGAACTTTAGACAAGCTATGGTCGGTGATATACCAGCTTTTGCCATTAAATTTTTTGATTGACATTGAAATAATTTCCATCACCAAAGCGCCGGAGGTGAGATATTATGGTAGCCTTGTGATAAATTATAAACAGATAAATTCGAGCTTAGATTTGTTTTTTGCATTTTGACTGCTTATAACGTAAAATACCATATTTATTTTTTTACTTTTGCTTTTTACAAAAAAGCATACGCTCAACAATAATCTGCATAAAAACGGGTTAATGTTTTATTAACAAATGATTAAGGGCATGAACAATACTATTTTAGCTTTAGCTGCACATCCTGATGACATTGAGTTTTCCTGTGGTGGAAGCATTCAGAAATTTATCAAACAGGGGAAAAAGGTCTGGTACGTAGTACTATCACCCTGCACCAAATCATTACCTTCCGATAGCGATCCACTGCAGCTATATCAGGAGCTGGAAAATGCCGTTGAGCATTTGGGCATTCCAAAGGAAAACCTTATCAAATATGATTTTCCGGTCAGGGATTTTCCGGCTTACCGCCAGGACATTTTGGAGGAATTTATCAAGCTAAAGAAACAATTTCATCCCCATCTGGTTTTGTTGCCAAATTCACACGATATTCACCAGGATCACTCTGTGGTCAGAGAGGAAGGGATCAGAGCTTTTAAAAACAGCTCGGTTTTGGGATATGAACTACCATGGAACAACCTTCAGATGGAGCAAAATTATTTTGTACGCCTGGAAGAGGAACAAATCAAGAATAAACTGGCAGCCATACGCGAGTACAAAACACAAGCTACCCGCTACTACAATTCAGATGAGTTCTTTTATCATCTGGCTTCTGTTCGGGGTGTTCAGATCAACACCCGCTATGCCGAAACATTTGAGTTGATTCGCTGGGTGGATTAAACTTTATTTTTCACTTATCTCTTCAAGCAATTGCTTTTGATGTACGGACAAGTTTCCGTGTATCAAATCCTGCACAGCCCAGTTTGCATCAAAAGGAATAAAGTCAAGCTGTTTACTGTGCGGTTGGAACACGACAAAGGCATTTCGGTTTGAATCAATGGCAACAATAACATCACCAATATTCACAGCATTTTGTATCCACTCAAAATCTGCTAACTCGCGAGGTTTCCCTTTTAACTGCGAAAAATCATATCTATTTTGATGTTGATTGGATCCAATCACTACCTGCCCACCTTTTGTGTTGGTCGCCATATAGTGCTCACTCCATCTGGCTCCACCATGAGGGCTGAGCATATCATCCAGAATTCTTTCTTTTGCAGAGCTATGCTTATCGATAGAATAGACAGCGCCTTCATGAAACAATGTAGCAATAATACGGTCTGGAGACTTTTGATCATAGACCACTGAATTTATAAAGGCGGCACGCCTGGCTGTTGGCAACACCTGATTTGCAGGATCATTAATCAACATAACCGGTTTCCCGCCACCGCGCAACGCCTGCGCTTTCTCCGGCCAACGTGTTAAAAACACTTTTTCGCCGGTTTGCGGATCATAACCATGATCAAAACCATTTTCCCAGGCAAACCATTCAAAGGTTTGTTCTTTTGTATCCATATCATACTCAAAAAACGCATCAAAACCGGAAGAGCTCACCAGCAATCGGGAAAAATTATGAGGATGAATATCAACGGTATGAATATAGCTAAACCAGGAGTCTTCAATCACCTCCACCCTATCTTTAACAAGATAGACTTTGTTTTCAGAGGACAAGGCGAGGATATCCCCTTTCATATCAATGCCCCGAGGTTCTTTCAGACGAGTCAGCACCTCAGCATTGATAATCCTCCCCTTTTCGAAGGTTATCGCGGCAACACCGCCGAGGGTAACTTCTCTACGATCCGCACTGCCTGTTCTTTGAGATGTTTTGTCCCTGGTCTTTAGATATCTCTTTCTGATAGCCTGCAAGTCAAAGCTCTTTATGGTAACCAATAATGTTAGGCGAGGATAAAAATCATGATTGATTTGAAATTTTGAAAGAGGATGAATCAGCTTACTCATTAGACAATTTGTTTAAGGCTTCACTCAATTTTTTTGTTTGATGCTGACGTGTAAAAGCAGAAATATCGGTTTTGGAATGACGATAGGCCACTTTACCGGATTTCTTCCAATGCTCATAGTAGTGGATCAGCTGTTCTTTAAAGCCCGTCACATCCTTATAGCTATGCATTGGATCACGTCCAACAGTCTGCAGAATCTTTGAGGCATCGCCTTCAAGCGGGCCAACGGATAAAACAGGCACATTTGTCGCCACATATTCAAAGAGCTTTCCTGTAATAATCAGATCGTTATTATCACTCTGAGGAACAATAAAGAGCAATAAAGAAGATCGTGCCATCATTTGAGTAGCTTGTTGATGTGGAATAAAAGACTGTATCTTCAAATTCTTATCCAGACCAACATTTTTGAGGCTCTCCAATACGTTGGGATCAATATTTCCTGTTAACTGCAATTGAAAATCTTCGGCAAAGTCCTGTCTTTCATTTTTTAGGGAAGCCAATGCAGTCCATAATGCTTCCACATTCTGATTCGGTTTAAAATTTCCGATATAAGAAAGGGTAAATTTTTCGACAGGGTCACTAACTGTATGTTTTGGCATATCACTGGCATCAAAGCCATTGAAGACAGTAAGAATATCTCTCGCCCGGTTTTCAAACTCTGCTTTCAGCCCATCGCTAACAACAGTAACCATATCTGCTGTGCTCACAATTTTTGTTTCCAGTGCCTGATCTTTATGTTGGGTTCTTTTGGATCGCGGGAAAAACTTATTGTAATAGACATTTACCCATGGGTCACGTAAATCGGCCAGCCAGGGAATACCAGCATTTTTTTTAAGTTTCAGGCCTGTTAAATGTGTACTGTGTGGGGGGCCGGTTGTAATAACAACATCAATTTGCTCTTTTTGAATAATCTGCCGTGCAGCCTTATATGCATATGGTTTCCAGCCGCGCCGTGCATCCGGAATAAAAAAATTCGCCCGCAAGTATAAACTAAAGCGTTTAAAAAGACTTTTACGCGCATCAAAACCAATCAATCCAACAGAAAAGCTATTTTTCTTTTTCCCGGTCAACGCATTAAGAACCTTATATGGTTCAAATGTTTTGGTTCGGATAACCCTGGTTTGTGCCGTCACATCGTCGAGCAGGCTTTCATCATACGAAGGATAGGTTCCGTTTTTAACGGTTAAGATATAAGGTTTCCATCCGTAGTCGGGCAAATAGCGTGACATCTTTAAAAAACGCTGCACTCCGGGCCCTGAGGCCGGAGGCCAGTAATATGTGATTATCAAAACCTTCTTCATTGCCCGCCACCTTCAGATTTTGTTATCCTTGCCTGTTGCTGGTTTTGTTTATGGTTCTGACGAAACAACACAAAAAGCCCGCCCACAATAAGCAGGACTAAAATACCAGAGCTAATTCCTGCGATGGTTCGGCCGGTATAATATGCTTCGGGTTTAAATTCAAATTCCACTTTATGGTTACCTGCCGGTATTATCATTCCCCGCAAAATATAATTCACTCTGAAATGTTCTGCTTCTTTACCATCGATATATGCATGCCAGCCTTCCGGATAGTAAATTTCTGAAAATACTGCCAGTTGTTCTTTTTGTGTGCTTACCTCATAGGTTAAATGATTGGGTTGATACTTTTGCAGCCGGATCGTTGCAGAGGTATCTGCATTAAAAGATTTGCCTTCGAGAGGTTCTGCATGCTGTTTTTCCACGATAGCTTCTTGTGCAGGCTTGAAGTTGTTTAAGGCTAAAATAGCCGAATCAGGATTTTCAACTATGGAATAATCATTAACAAACCATGCATGCCCGAGTGCTCCCGGATTTCTTTGAGCCATTGGTTGCTTATTTTGGCCTGCAGCTATGAAATATTTCGCATTCAGCATATTGAACACACTCATGTTTCCTTTAGACAAATGATACTCAATCACATCCTGGTAGCGCTGCAATTTAGCTCCATGATATCCTCCAATAGATTTATGGAAATACGAAGTTCTGGCATCACTAAAGGGGTCGTTCAATTGACTAAAAACCCTGAAGTTAGGGTCAGGATCCTGCATGATTTGCAAGTCGGCTTGCAAAGGCGAATACGGATTCTCTACTTCGTGTTTGCTCACAAAGTTATCTTCATTCAGATAGCGCTTGTCCACCAGCCACATATCAAACAATGTCACAACCATCAGGATTATTAATGCATATTGCGCCTTCAACTTTTCTTTCACCCACAGCCACAAGACACCAGCGCCGAGCAACACAATAACAAGAGAGCGGAAAGTATCAGAACGCATAATCCGGATTCTGTCCTGACGAATTGCTTCCATCAACCATTGCGGCAACTGTCCGCCTTCCACCATTTGTGCATCACGCATGCCAGCAAAAGAAAACATCTCAACACCACCCAGCAGTAGGATAAGAAGCAAACCACCGACGATTCCAGTAGCATATTTTAATGCTTTTATAATCTGCTGTTTGTTCACCTTCTTTTGATACATCCTGACCAGAGCCAAAACCGCCATTAGTGGCATGGTAAACTCCACAATGACTAAAATCATGGACACCGCCCGGAACTTATTATATCCAGGAATATAATGAATAAAAAACTGCGACAGGGCTTCAAAGTTCTTCCCCCAGGACAGCATAATAGCCAGCAAAGTAATCGCTAATATCCACCACCGGTATCGGTTGTCTACAATAAAAAAACCGAAGACAAACAAGAACACAATTAAAGCGCCGACATAAACAGGTCCTGAGGTAAAAGGTTGCTTCCCCCAGTATACAGGCATGCCGTCAGCGATATACTTGACTGCTTGTGCGGGAGGCACACGATGATCTATCAGGGCTTTGTATGTCTCAGAGTCTTTTGTTAATTTCTTTTGAGAGGCTCCTCCCATAAGGTCCGGAACCAGCAATGTGAGGGTTTCATCCTTCCCATAGCTCCAGGCCATAATATAGGACGGGTCCAGGCCTTCCGATTGGTTTTCTTTATTCAAACTCAAGACCGGAGTTCCTCTTGTTGAGTGCTGTCCTGACTCATAAACCATCCAAAAATTAACCGCATTCACTCCGATGGCTATAATTAATGCGGCCAGCATCAATCCTACCGACTTAAACAAGGGCTTGAAGTCTTTCATTTTTACATGATATATTAGCTCAGAAATTCCATAAGCCAATAAAATCAGCAACAAATAATAGGTTATCTGCAAATGATTAGCTCGAAGCTGCAGTGCCGTAAAAACAGCGGTGAGCAAAAATCCGGTCAGGTATTTTTTTCGAAACAGCAGGTGAATACCGGCAAACAGCGGCGGCATCAACCCAATAGCCAGTGCTTTGGTATTATGGCCTGCTTCCAAAATAATGATAAAATACGATGACAAAGCAAAGGCCACAGCCCCAAAGATACCTATCCACACATTTCGCTGAAGCACCATCATCAGAATAAAAAAGCCAATAAAATAGAGAAAGATCATATTAGCCGGGCGAGGCAGATTCAATGTCAACACTTTAAGAAGTGGAACAGCGATATTGTTTTTATTTTTGACCGAAATCTGATAGGCAGGCATCCCCCCAAACATACGGTTAGTCCACAAAGCCTCTTCGCCTGTTTGTTCGCGGAATTTCTGCACTTCCTGTGACATCCCTTTATAGTGATCTACATCCGGTTGTTTTAGCATTTTCCCTTCCAGCACAGGATGCACATAAATAACAGACATGGCTATAAAAGCAATCACTGCCAATAGATAAGGCAGGTAGGTCTTAAAATTTGCTTGTTTTTGCATATAGAATTGGTTTATTCATCGTCAACTTCTTCAAAATCCACATAATCCCCCAGCTTATCTTTGCCTTCTTTCCCTGCTGATGATTGTTGGTTTTTTGTTTCCACATTTATTTCGCCTTCGTTGCGTTTCTTCTTTTGCTGATCGTAATTGTGATTCTGCTCATAGAATTTCTTTTTGGCATTATTAACATAACGTCTTACCAGCCAGGGCAAAATAAATCTGGCCAGCAATCTGAAAAACAGATAAAAGAAAATGACGAAAAGAAGAAATTTTAACAGCATAATGTCATTCTTTATTCAGACAAAAATAAGAAATAATCGAACAATGCAAAGGAAAAGACAAAGTGTGGGAAGATCGGATAAACAGGAAAGCATAACACAGCAAAAAAGCTGACCTGGGGCCAGCTTTCACATATATCAAAATAGAAGATAACTTAAACCTAAACCAATTATCTTTTGGGGCGTGCTTCATCAGAAACTGTCAGCCGTTGACGACCCTTCGCTCTTCTTCTGGCCAAAATTTTGCGTCCGTTTGCGGATTTCATACGTTCACGAAAACCGTGTTTATTCTTTCTCTTTCTATTTGAAGGTTGAAATGTTCTTTTCATGATAACGACGTTTTCTGTTTACTTTAATAATTACCCCCTTGAAACAGGATGGGGCTTAAAAGGTTTGCAAAGATAAATGATTTTTCAGCTTCCACAAATGAAAAATAGATTTTTTTTCTTTATCACAAAACAAAAAGCGGGAATCCCTGTTATGACAGGAACTCCCGCAAAAAAAATATCTCAATTTATTTTTTAGGTGCATGTTTTAAGGTATCCACCAGAAACTGCCAGAATTTTTGTGTCGTTTCAATATTGATTTTCTCATCAGGCGAATGGGGATAGCGGATTGTAGGGCCAAAAGAAATAGCATCCAGGTCGGGATAAGTATCTTTGATAATACCGCATTCCAGGCCTGCATGAATAACTTTAATTTCAGGTATTTTCTCAAAGCGGTTGTTATATACCTCTTTCATAGCAGCAAGAATAGGGGAATGCACGTCAGGTTTCCAGCCTGGATAAGCTCCTTTGTGCTCTACATCAGCTTCGGCCAGCTCAAAAACGGCTCTGATCATATCACCAAGGCCTTCTTTACGACTATCCACCGAGCTACGCTGCAAGGTAGTGATCTGTGCTTTACCATCTTTGATGGTTGCAATTCCCATGCTACTGGAAGTTTCGACTACATCGGGCATTTCAGCGATATAAGACATTACACCGTTAGGGCAGGCATAAATACCTTTCAGCAATGCGTCCTGTTGGTCGGCATTCATAATCGTGGAAGGCATGTCCGTATTTTCAGCAAAAAAATGCATATTGGGCTCTACCGTTTCCAGCTCATTTTTCACCACTGCCTCATACTCTTTAACAAATGCCTCAAAGTCGGAGGATTGATTATCGGGGACGACAACAATAGCATGTCCTTCGCGCGGGATAGCGTTACGAATATTGCCCGCTTCGAGCTCTGCCAGGCGCAGACCAAGCTTCTGGGCTTTATACATAAAGCGGTCGAGCATCTTGATAGCATTCCCTCTGCCCAGGTGAATATCCAAACCTGAGTGTCCACCCTTTAGTCCTTTTACAACAAGCTTATAGGCTTTCATTCCACCAGGTACATCTTCCTGCTTATAGTCCATCTTAGCAATGGTATCCATTCCACCAGCACAGCCAATATACAGTTCACCTTCATCTTCAGAATCCATATTGATGAGGATTTTCCCATCAAGCATGCCTTCCTTTAAGCCAAAAGCACCTGTCATACCAGTTTCTTCGTCGACGGTGATAAGCGCCTCGACGGGGCCATGCTCCAAATCATCGGCTTCCAAAACAGCCATGGCGGCAGCAACACCAATTCCGTTGTCAGCACCCAGGGTAGTCCCTTTGGCTGTTACCCACTCACCATCGATATAAGCATCGATAGGGTCTTTCTCAAAATCATGATCCACATCATTATTTTTCTGTGGAACCATGTCAATGTGACCCTGCAAAATAATACCCTGACGATCCTCGTATCCCGGAGTAGCGGGCTTCTTAATCACTACATTCCCAATCTCATCCATTGTTGTCTCCAGACCCAATTGCTCCCCAAATTCTTTTACAAATTCAGCCGCTTTCAGTTCCTTTTTTGATGGCCGTGGGATATCAGTCAAATGTTCGAAGTGTTTCCAGACTTCTGCTGGTTCAATTCCTTTTAAATTACTCATAGTCTCCTCCAAATATGTTTTTGTTTATAAAATAAATCAATAGATTAATCGCTTACTATTTTCCGTTTTGTGAATTCATATATTTTGTTCATCTACCTGCAATTGCTTGAATGTCACATAACGTTGTTCATACAGCATAGAAATAAAAGATAACACCCTGTCCTGGGGCCCCTCAATATCAGGAGAGCGTTTTACCAGGGCATTGGCAAGTTCCTTTGTTGTGGTATTGCCGTCAATCATCAACCACACATTGCTTCCCAGCTCATCCAGGTTAACATTAAAATGATCTTTTCTGGCCGGAGCAATAAAGAATTTTCTCATCCATTTTTTTTCAAACTTGGGCACCACCAACACCACTTTTCCATCATCGTTAAGCTCGTGATCATGATTACGGATGGGTATAAGGTCCAGAGCATTAGTGTTTCTCAGAATCTTTCTGCGATGAAAAATATTCATATTCTTAAATTTGAACTCCAAAGATACAAAAAAAGGGCAGCCTAAAAAGGCTACCCTCAAATGAAAATCTTAAAAATTGTTATTGTTGATCCGGGTTTTTGTCATCCGGCATGTCTACATCATCAATTTCAGCAGATTTTGAATTTCTCAGTGGGATGCGAACCAGTATTATTGCTAAAATGACAAAGATAGCAATAGACACCAGGTAAGATGGATTCTCCATTCTCCAGACCTCGACTTTTCCAAATGCCAGGCCGGCAAACAGCAATCCGATGAGAGCTTCTCCGGCTATTAATCCGGAGGCAAGCAGGATGCCAAGATTTTCGGTTTTGGCTTTTCGTTTTTCGGAGTGCTTGCGTTTGTTTTGGAAAATTTGCAGAATTCCTTTAATGATACCACCAATAAAAATAGCGAAGGTTGTCATCAGTGGGAGATACATACCAATAGAAACGAGCATGGGGCTTTTCACCTGCATGAGGATAAAGCCAACACCCATCAACATACCAACAATGATTAGTGGCCACGCCATATCACCACCGATAATTCCTTGAGATAAGATAGCCATAAGGCTGGCTTGTGGTGCCGGCAGTTCCTTACTTCCAAAGCCTCCGACATATCCCATTTGTTCACCAACAGCGATATCGCCTTCATGCAGAATCAACAGAGGAAGGAATAAAACAGCGGATGCTGCGACAACCCCAATGATGTCACCCACCTGCATTTTCCAGGGTGTACCACCAAGCAAATGTCCGGCTTTCAAATCCTGCAACATTTCCCCGGCTACGGCTGCTGAAACACAAACAATAGCAGCAACAGCAAGGGTGGAAGCAATTCCGCTATCACCACGCGCGCCCAATAGCAACATCAGCAGGGCAGTAACAACTACCGTAGAAATCGTCAATCCAGAAATAGGATTGTTGCTGGATCCGATAATTCCCACCAGATATCCTGATACCGCAGCAAAGAAAAACCCAAAGATAATCATCACAGCTGAAGCAACTATAGCAACAACAACCTCAGCATCAAACACAAAGTGTGCAATCAGATAGGTTGCTACTCCTGTGGCAACCAAGCCGATCATAACCCACAAAAAGCTAATATCCTTTTCTGTTCTTTCAGTGGTAGAGGTTCCTTTGGCTGCTTCTTTCAAGTCATTAACAGAGCGTTTAATGCCTTCGCTAAGGCTTTTACGCATTCCAAAAAGGGTCCAGACAGTACCAACCAACATGCCTCCAATCGCGATTGGGCGGACAATTGATTTCCAGACCTCCATTATCTGATACTCAGGCCTGGATACTGTAGCTTTTGCAGCATCCAAAGACTGGGCTATATTTTCAGACACCAGAAACTGAGCCCAGGCGTCTAAATCGATGAAGGGCGCAAGAAAATAATAGGCCAGAGGTGTAAGCAAACCCCAGGCAATAACACCGCCGGAAAACGTCAATGAAGCCAGCTTTGGGCCAATAATATAGCCCACACCAACATAAGCAGGCTTTAAGCCCGGGCTACCGAGCAATACGCCACCTTTAGCTTTTATCGCCTCACCTGCTCCGGTGATAAACTGTGTCTTAAAAGCAACAAACTTTTCCCATACAGGCAGAAAAAGCCTGAACTCACCCATGGTTTTGATGAGAGCACCCAAGCCCATAGCACCAAACAAATAGCCTGAACCACCTCCGGTTTGGCCGGTTTTGTGAATCTCTGCTGCTGCTACTGATTCCGGAAAAGGAAGATTCGCATCATTCACCATAACACGCCGCAACAAGGCTACAAACATAATTCCCAGTATACCACCCGTAACCATAATCAGGGCGGAAATAACATAATGATTCGGGGTATAAAAATCTTCCCAAATGCCACTAATAAAAAATGCCGGCAAGGTAAAAATTGCACCGGCAGCTACAGATTCTCCTATAGAACCAACCGTACGGGCAAAGTTCTCTTCCAATATGGTTCCTTTCATAGCACGCAATATTGCCATGCCTATAACTGCTGCAGGGTAAGTGGCAGCAATCGTCATCCCGGCTTTTAAACCAAGATATGCATTGGCCGCACCAAGAATAATTGCCAGAACCAATCCAATTATCAGTCCTCGGATTGTAAACTCAGCCATCCTTGTTTCGCTCGAAACAAAGGGCTTAAAATTACGGGTCTCTTCTGCCATTTTGTTTGATTTTTGTTATCACTATTTTCGAAAACGCTAATAACGGAATTTTACGCACAATTTCAAAATAAAAATTTGTAAGAATGTGTCTAAATAGTGTTTATCTATATGGAAACAGCAGACAAATGGCATGTTCGGGACTAGTGATATAAATGGATGAGTTTTTTAGTCTGGAAAAAACTTTCCTTAAAAATATTGCTTAGGTGGTTGATCCTGACTTTCATTGAAGTTTCACGTATCTCCTGGTTGATTTCTCCTCCCTTCAGATAAATGATTCCATTTGGAAAATCATGCCGATGCTTTTTCACAAGGCTTTGCGGATGCAACCAGGATGTAAATTTTCCCAGATGCGTTACAGCGCGGCTCACAATAAACTCATAGGATTCGTTGTGGTCTTCAAGCCTGACTTGCTGGGCTGTGACATTATTCAGATTCAATTGCCCGGCAATATCCTTCACTACCATTATCTTTTTGGCTGTGCCATCAATTAAATGAAAATGGCTTTCGGGAAAGAAAATGGCCAAAGGTATTCCGGGGAGACCTCCACCGGTGCCAACATCCAAAATCCGTGTACCGGCTTTAAAGTCATAAAATTTTGCAATACTTAAGCAGTGCAAAATATGATGTCCCCATATTTGCTCTTCGTCTTTGCGGGATATCAGATTAATTTTGCTATTCCATGATAGCAATGCGTCGACGAAATGCTCCAACTGATTCAGCTTTTCAGCAGACAGATCCGGGAAATATGTTAAAAGATGCTCTTGATTCATGTGGCAAATTTAATAACAATTCAATGTGTAAAAGTTAAAAAAAGGCAGGCTAAAATACAACATAGATCGTTATATTTTTGCGATATAATCTATTCCAGAAGCTATGATTCGAAAATACACGATAACGATCATTTTTTTGTTTGCCATGCTCATACCAGGAGTATTAAACGGGCAGCAGCCGGCAAAAAGAATTACAGTAGAAGAGTATATAGACCGCTATAAAGTAATAGCCGTAAAAAAACGTTTAGAGCACCATATTCCTGCCTCCATAACGCTGGCCCAGGGCATTCTTGAATCGGGCAGTGGCAACAGTCCTTTGGCCGTTAATGCCAAAAACCATTTTGGAATAAAGTGTCATGTAGGATGGACGGGGGACACCTACCATCAGGATGATGATGAAAAAGATGAGTGCTTTCGCAAATACAAATCACCAGAAGAATCCTTTGAAGATCATTCCTTATTTTTAACTACACGCGATCGCTATTCGTTTCTTTTTCACTATGATGTAACCGAATACCAACGTTGGGCAAAAGGACTAAAAAAGGCCGGTTATGCCACCAACCCTAATTATGCCAAGCTGTTAATCAACCTTATTGAGCGCTATAATTTAAGCCAGTATGATGTTATGTCGCTGGAAGAAGTCATGCAGGCAACCGCATATTCGGACACCCAGACAAAGGAAAAGGAAAAGGAGAAAGAGAAAGAGGACAAAAATCAAGAGATAAGCTTTGACGAGGTCAAAGACCCGGGAGAGGCCACGGTAGGGACCAGGGAGCTGATTGTGAAGCGAAAAAACCGGATCAAGTATGTTATTGCCCGCAAGGGAGACAGCCCTGAAAGCCTGGCCGAAGAACTGGACATGTGGACCTGGCAAATTGAAAAGTACAATGAGCTCAACGATAAGCGCATGCTGGTGCCAGGGGAAATAGTATACCTGCAACCCAAACGTCGTAAGGGTTCGCAAAAGCACCACACAGCAGAAAAAGGAGAAAGCATGTATCACATCTCCCAACAGTATGGCATAAAGCTAAAGCACTTATACAAGAAAAACAATATGGAAGAAGGCGAACAACCCAGGGCTGGGCAAAAGCTCTGGTTAAGACGAAAAAAACCGCACTAATCACTGTCTGTTTCCGTTGGCTTTTCTGGTTTCTTATGACGAGCAGCAATATTAAATCCAAAACGCAGATTAAAGAATTTTGTCTTTTCTGGTATTATCGCTGCCAGCCAATTATCCGAGATCATATAAAACTGCAAAGCACCCATGTTTAATGCAGCCCCCAGACCAATATTATTGTAGCTATTGTGAGCCACCGAGTAGCTGGCTGTCATGGTCAACGACCGGCCAAACTGCCGTTGATACGAAGCAGTTAATGCAGGCCAAAAAGCATCGTCGAAAAACTGACCACGGAACAACAAACCGGCCTTTTGCCTGTCGTTGATTTTATATTGCCCTCCCAAATAAAAACGGGTTGTCAAAGGCATGCTATAACTATTATTACTTTCCTGAATATTGAATTTATCGGCTATCGAATCAAGGGTATTCTGAATATCCTCTTCAATGAGAGAATCATTATTACCGGTATAATCATAAGCGTCAAAGCCTTCAAACACAACACTTGTTCGCGCATTATTATAATTGTAGTTATTCTTATCAAATCTAATCGCTCCCAGATCAAGGATACTTGCAGAAACAGAAAAGTCCTCATTTACGAAATAGTTGAATCCCAAATCTATACCCACGCCGCGGTTAGCGGTATTCATCAAATAGTCTTTCAGGTCAGGGTCGGCATTATCGAGGCTGTCAATATCCAGGCCCGGGGGCAAAGTCAAATGGCCAAGCATTTCAGCTTCAGCATTTAACGTGTAGCCCTCACTGGATGTGGTTAACGAAGCATAAGCCTCTTCAGACCAGGCGTTGGCCATGGCAAACAATAATTTCACCCGCAAGCCGGCCGACCACGATTCAGGCTTCTCCCAGGCTGCACCCAACGCATATTCGCGATAATGTGTGGCTTGAATACTTAGTGGCGAAAGCTCAACGGTCTCGTCTAGATAAGCCCCATTTCCATTGTAAGGCAAACTGAGCAATTCTTTAGGATAGATAAAGCGGAAATCAGCATGCTCGCGGACACCAAAACTAAAATACAACTGCTGATTGGCTTTAAAACCAACAGATAATAATTCGTGCTGATAATGAATGGCCATATGATTACTGGGTCTCAACTTTTCATTAATCAATTCATCCAGCAAAAGATAGCTTGAATCGTTACGATTTTCTATCACATCATTAAAATGGAATCCACTATTGGCTACCTCGGCATAAATAGAGGATAACCCGGGAATGCTGAAATGGTATCTGAGATCAGGTATCATAGCCGGATTTTCAATATTTGACTGCGGTAAGCGGTCCATAAAATAGCTTGTCATATCGGCCTGTGCAATGGACTGAAAAGGCAATATGAACCAATAAAAAACAACAGGAATAATTAAGATTTTTCGCATAACCGATACTTTTAAAATTCTGTTTTTATTACTGCTTTAACTCCTACCTTTACATCCACTGTATAATCCGAGTAGACTTTAACGACGCTGTTTCCATCATCTGCTGTTGAAATATCAACATCGATGATGGCACGTTTAGCATCCATGATATTATCTATTGATTGCTTTTGCTTTACAATATATGTCCATTTTTCTACCGGCACCGTCACTTTATACTCTGGAGCGGGTCCGGCATCAGCAGCCATCAGCATATTTTCCTTACCATTGAACAAAGAATCCAGAACAACCATGTTCGTATCGGTAAAATAAACCTGAACTTTGGCATCAATCGGAAACCCGTTTTTCATATACGCCTGTAATTCCAGGCTTTCCAGTTCAGCATCCTCCCCAAAGCCATCTGAAATATCAAAATCTACTGTATCTTTTAAAGCATAACCCGCAGCTATTCCATGCAGCGGGATTTCAGCTATGGCATTAACAGTCATAACACTTGTATCCAGTGCGAAATTATATGTTGAGCCGGAAGGATTGGAAATACCATCCACTCCATAAATAATATATTCCGGCTCAATATCAAAGGCATCTACAATATTGGAATTCGTTCGATCAAAAAGCCTTTCAGTTACTACTACATCTCCCACTTGATTCAACCCGGGATAATCCAACAAAATATCATCCAAAGGAGCACCCGAAGCTTTTGTAAGATTGACCTCGTCCGGATCGCGATACGTTTTCAGTTCATTAATATTAACCGATATCGGCATCCCAAATGAGTTTAAGAACTGAAGATTGATAGACGGCGATTTTAAAGAAAAATTGGCCACTTGATTATAAAACAAATCAATATAAACAGAATCTGTATCCAAATTAAAAGTGAATTGATCAAAATACCCATAAATTTTCTTGAAATTAATAGCTGAAATAGTGCTTCCTATATCAAGATAATAGGGGGAATTGTTCGGGTTGCTATCGCCATATACCGTAATTTTCACTGTAGCAGTCAACAGATTGCTCTGTCCCGAATGCGTAAAATTAGCAGTATATCCACTAATGTCCAATGTTTTACTGACAGATTGCGGAAGTGAGCCACTATAATTTAACGGCATAACCGTGTAAAATGGATTTCCATCCTTTTCCAATCCGGGGATAGTAAGCTCGACCTTTGCATCATGATTTAGATCACTCTCTAACCTAAACTGCAGGTCTCCGGTTTTAAAAACAAAGGTATCCACAATATAATTAGAACCAACATTTAAAGACATGTCATAGATAAGCGTATTTGCAACACTGTCGCCAGAAGGTAAGCTACCGGGAATTGACCAGTTGAATGTTGAGCTGGTATCCTGATCGTTTATCTGTATCAGCTCATGAGCTCTCCTGCTGAATAATTTATTAACGTAAATTAATGAAACAAGATTATCCGGATCGACTTGCCACTGCTGACTATCAACCTTTTTTGTGACATCAAGCATGGACACCGATGAGTTAATTACCGGCGCAGCAATATCAGGGTTCCATTGATTCGTCCCCATATTGTTAAGATCAAATTTGTCTTTAACACACGAATTGAGGCTTAATAAAACAAACCCAAAAACGACAAGTCGATATAAATTTTTCATCTGTCTAAATTTAATGTTCAATGTTCAATGTTCAATGTTCAATGTTCAATGTTCAATGTTCAATGTTCAATGTTCAATGTTC
>JBNJHE010000053.1:0-17325 GCA_051748205.1 Bacteroidota bacterium
TAGACAGCTGAAAAGACCATCATGCTATTGAATTCTTTATCTTTGCCAGCCTGTTACTTTAAATAAATACAGTGTGCAGACAGAACAAATCACAAACCAATATCTTGCTGATGAACGCATCAATGCCCTGGCTGAAAACCTGGAGAAATCCGAACAGGCCCGATATCACTTAGCGGGCTTAGCCGGTTCGTCCGCAGCATTTATTGCCCTGGCGACTTACAAAAAGCTTCCATGGATTCATCTGATTATCTTACCTGATAAAGAATCGGCAGCATATTTTCTTAATGACCTGGAAAACATATTGGATGACAGAGATAAGCCCTACCATAAAAAACAGGCGTTGTTCTTTCCCGCTTCTTACAAGCGCCCCTATGAACTGGAAAAAACCGACAGCACCAATTTACTATCGCGCACCGAGGTATTAAAACGCATCAGTTCGAGAGGAAAGAAAACACTTGTTGTCACCTACCCGGAAGCACTCACCGAAAAAGTTGTCAGGCGA
Organism: Bacteroidota bacterium; assembly: GCA_051748205.1. Lineage (GTDB taxonomy): Bacteria > Bacteroidota > Bacteroidia > Bacteroidales > PWNQ01 > PWNQ01. The sequence goes on from JBNJHE010000053.1 coordinate 503, forward strand.
AGCTACATCAAAAAAAACACCTTCCGACTGCAAACGGCAGAAAAGGTATCCATAGACTTTATCAACGACTTATTGCATGAATATGGGTTTGCCCAAACCGATTTTGTTTTGGAACCCGGTCAGTTTTCCGTTCGTGGTGGCATCATTGACGTCTTTTCTTTTACCAACGACAAGCCCTATCGCATTGATTTTTTTGGCGACGAAATAGAAAGCATCAGATCATTTAACCCTGAGGATCAGCTATCGCTGGAAAGCCTACATCATATCACCATTGTGCCCAATGTGCAGTCGAGAGAAAACGTGGAAGAGCGTCAGAGTTTTCTGGAATACCTCCCTGGCAAGACCGTAATTTGGCTGGAGAACAGGGCCATGACCATCGACCTTATTGAGCGGGAGCGGCAGAAAGCTGAAGAAACCTTTGCTGCTCTGGCTGAACAAGATAGCCAAAACCAGGCGCCACAAAAGCTCTTTACTGATGGAACGTCCTTTGCTCATCAGCTCAAGTTATTTCATCTGATCGAATTTGGAAAACAGCAATCACTTGCCAACCCCAGGCAGATTCTCTTTAAGCATACACCACAGCCGTCCTTTAATAAAACATTTGATCTGTTATTGGATACGCTGGAAAAAAATGCTGCCGAGGGATACACCAACTATATACTGACAGACAACGCCAGGCAAATAGAACGCATAGAAACCATTTTGCAGGATGTTCAAGCCCAGCGTGGTGAAGAAGGGCGGGGCACGTTCAGGCCGTTGATGATGGCTATCCATGAAGGCTTTGTTGATCATGAACATAAGCTCGCCTGCTATACCGATCATCAAATCTTCGATCGCTATCATAAGTTCCGCCTGAAAACAGGATACAAAAACAAAGAATCCATAACCCTCAAAGAGCTTTATAACCTTGAACCCGGCGATTATGTAACCCATATTGACCACGGTGTGGGGAAATTTGACGGGCTGGAAAAAATCAACAACAACGGCAGGGAACAGGAGGCTGTGCGTTTGTTGTACAAAAATAATGACATACTGTACGTCAGCATTCACAGCCTGCATCGCATTGCTAAATATATTGGAAAAGAAGGCAAGGCTCCCAAAATAGACAAGCTGGGCTCCAATGCCTGGAAAAGGCTAAAAAACAAAACCAAGAAAAGGGTTAAAGACATCGCCGCCGACCTGATTCGATTATATGCCAAACGAAAAGCCACTCATGGGCATGCCTATCCTCCGGATAATTTCATGCAACATGAGCTGGAAGCTTCTTTCATTTATGAAGACACTCCCGATCAGTTAACCGCCACACAAGCGGTAAAAGAAGATATGGAAGCAGAGCATCCGATGGACCGCCTTATATGTGGTGATGTTGGCTTTGGCAAAACAGAAGTGGCCATCCGGGCAGCATTCAAAGCGGTAGCAGACAGCAAGCAGGTAGCTGTGCTTGTGCCTACAACAATTTTGGCTATGCAGCATTATAAATCATTCATGGACCGGCTGGCTGATTTCCCTGTCACTGTCGATTATCTGAATCGCTTTAAAAGCAGCCGTCAACAAAAAGAAATCCTCGAAAAGCTTGCAAACGGGCAGCTGGATATCGTTATCGGCACCCACCGGCTGGTGTCAAAAGATGTCAAAATCAAAGACCTGGGACTGCTTGTTATTGATGAAGAGCAAAAGTTTGGCGTTTCTGTTAAAGAAAAGCTGCGACAGTTGCGAGCCAATGTCGATACTTTAACATTAACAGCCACGCCAATTCCACGAACGCTACAGTTTTCACTGATGGGGGCAAGAGATTTGTCAATCATCAACACAGCGCCGCCCAATCGCTTTCCGGTACAGACAGAGCTGCATGCCTTTAACGAAGACCTCATCAAAGAGGCCATAGAGTATGAAATTAACCGCGGAGGACAAGTCTTTTTCCTGCATAACCGCGTTCAAAACATCAATGAAGTAGCTTCGCTCATAGAAAAGGCTGTTCCCAGAGCCCGCATCGTTGTTGGCCATGGACAAATGGAAGGAAAAACTCTTGAAAGAGTGATGCTGGACTTTATCGATGGAAGGTACGATGTGTTAGTAGCAACAACTATCATTGAATCCGGTCTGGACATCCCCAATGCCAACACCATGCTCATCAATGAAGCTCATCATTACGGGCTAAGCGACCTGCATCAATTGCGCGGACGCGTGGGGCGGTCCAATAAAAAAGCTTTTTGTTACCTGATGGCTCCTCCCCTGTCGGCCCTTACATCAGATGCCCGCAAACGGCTGAAAGCCCTGGAAGAATTTTCAGCCCTTGGCAGTGGCTTTAATATTGCCATGAGAGACCTCGACATCCGCGGGGCCGGAAATATCCTGGGTGCTGAACAAAGCGGTTTTATCTCCGAGATGGGTTATGAAATGTATCAGAAAATCATTAATGAAGCCATGCAGGAGTTGAAAAGCGAGGAATTCAAACCCTTGTTTCAGAAAGAACAAAAAGCAAAAGAAGAAACACATGGGTATGTCCCCGACTGCAGCATCGAAAGCGATCTGCATCTACTCATTCCCGATACCTATGTCTCCAGCCCCGCAGAACGCCTGAGCCTCTACAAACGGCTCGATGAAATTGATGATGAGTATCAGCTGAATCAGTTCCGAAAGGAAATCATCGATCGTTTTGGCGAACTGCCGCACACTGTCGACGAACTCATCCGCACAAAACGTCTTCGCAGCCTGGGTAAACACATTGGATTTGAAAAAATTATCCTAAAAGGCGGAAAATTACTGGGGCATTTTGTCAGCAATCATGATTCGCCTTACTACCAGTCGCAACAATTTATGAATGTAATTCAATACGCCCAAAACCATCCGAAAAATTGCCGCCTAAAAGAAAAAACAGATAAGTTGACCATTTTAATTCATGACATAAAAACCATAGATGAGGCGCTCAAAGTTCTGGAGCCAATGGTAGAGGGATCGTTTCTTTCTTAGGCTCTTTCTCCTTTTAGACGCTTTTACAATTTAACGCAATTTTAATCAGGATTTTTGCTGAATCAAAAATGAATATTACTATTTTTGTCCGGTAAATGAGAATATAATCATTAAACAATAAAGCAATCATGAAAAAATTATTACTTGCCATTGTCGCTTTTCTAATGATTGGAGCTATCCAAAGTCAGCAATGCTCCGATCTGTTAATTTCAGAATATGTTGAAGGTGGTGGAAACAACAAAGCATTGGAAATTTACAATGCATCAGACAGTCCTATTTTATTGTCAGACTATAAAGTATGTCGATACAGTAATGGCGAAGTCATTCCGGCATGTGTAGAACTGCAGGATATCATGCTTAATCCGGATTCAGTCCACGTTGCCGTATTGGACAAACAAGACCCAAACGGCACGGGCTACGACACTATGATAGACCCGGCCTTACAGGCATTAGCAGACAGCTTCTATTGCCCGGTATACAATGTCAATGAGACATTTTACTGGAACGGGAACGATGCTGTCTCCCTGGAAAAACTAGATGGCACGCTGGTTGACCTGATGGGTGAAGTCGGCGTAGACCCGGGCCTCTCCTGGACAATGGATTCGGCTGCCAACTACACCGATGCTTTAGGTGGACGCTGGTGGACCAGAAACCATACCCTGGTACGCAAACCCTGGATTACAGAAGGTGTAACATCAAATCCAAGTCCGTTTATCGTTGCCAACCAATGGGATTCTCTCCCTTACAACACCTTCGATCATCTGGGATGGCACGACTGCGCTTGTCACGGATGGACCGGCATTGAGACATATGAGACATCTTCCAATTCTATGTTTGTCTACCCCAACCCTGTCAGCGACCACAAAGTAATGCTCAAGGCTACTGCCAACATTACACATGTCTCCATCATGGATATGACCGGCAGGATAGTCTATAATCGTGAGGTCAGCAATCAGGCTGCGATAAGGATTCAGAACCTGAATCTGGAGCAGGGAATGTATCTTCTCAACGCCCGACTGGAAGACGGAGCTCAACTAACAGAAAAAATCTATGTACAATAACACGTTTTGATTTGTATGAAAAAGCTGTTTCTGTTTACACAGGATACAGCTTTTTTTATCTTTTTTTTAATGCAAATTGTCCAATATTACGATCATGAAAAAGATCATCACATTAGTTTTATTAAGCCTGGCCATTCATTTTTCGGCTATGGCGCAGGAGGGAGTACTTGCTGGTAAGGTTACTGATAAAAAAACAGGAGAAACCCTGATTGGTGTAAACGTTCTTTATGCTAAAGGCAAAGGGACCTCGACAAACGCAAAAGGAGAATATCGCTTGAAGCTTTCACCGGGAGAATATCAGATAACAGCCTCATACGTAGGATACAACTCAGTCAAAGAGAATGTTACCATCAAGTCCGGGCAAACCACCAGCTTAGATATCGAATTGTCGAACAAGACATTGGATATGGTAGAGGTGATTGCAGATATGGCTCAAACACGAGAGACACCGGTAGCGTTCACCAATGTATTACCAGCAGAAATTGAGGAAGAGCTGGCAGGGCAGGACCTCCCGATGCTGCTAAATAAAACACCAGGCGTTTATGCCACCCAACAAGGTGGTGGCGACGGCGATTCGCGCATTAATATCCGGGGCTTTAGCCAACGCAATGTAGCCGTCATGATCGATGGCATCCCGGTAAACGACATGGAAAACGGCTGGGTTTACTGGTCCAACTGGTTTGGACTGGAAGCTGTAACGCGAAAGATTCAGGTTCAGCGGGGGCTGGGAAAATCCAAGCTGGCAATTCCGTCGGTAGGCGGAACCATGAACATCATTACTTCGGGCATTGATTCCGATCCGGGCTTCCGTATCAAACAGAGTGTAGGCAATGATCAGTATTTGAGAACATCCATCAGCGGCACTACAGGGCCACTTGAAAATGGCTGGGGCGCTACGTTTGCTTATTCACACAAGCGTGGTGATGGTTATGCAGATCAAACCTGGACCGAAGGACATTTTTATTTTCTGCGTCTGGATAAAGAACTGGGCAATCACCGCCTGTCTTTTTCTGCTATGGGGGCTCCGCAAAAACACGGACAACGCTCCTACTCGCAATCTATCGCAACCTGGGATCTGGATTATGCCCTCGAACAAGGCGTGGACACCTCCCGTTATCCCGCCGGTGTTCCGCTCGACAAAGGCCTTCGCTATAACCGCCACTGGGGGTACCTCGAACGCTACAAACTAACATCCTCCGGCGACACGATCCATGCCCCGCGCGAAAAATACAACACACGCGTTAACTATTACCACAAACCCCGCTTTAATATCCGCGATTACTGGCAGGTGAATAAGGACCTGTACATCTACAATATTGCATACCTTTCGCTTGGGCAAGGCGGAGGCACCCGATTGAATAACACCAGAATGAATGAAGACGGACAAATGGATCTTCAGAAAAGTTATGACATCAACCTAAGTAATCCCTTTCAGCCAGGCAGAGCTTCGGATATTATTGCCACAGCCAGAAACAACCATATGTGGTATGGATGGCTTTCGCAGGCCGATTATCAGATCAACGGGGTCTTTAGCACCAGCTTTGGATTCGATCTGCGCTATTATAAAGGAGAACACTATCAGGAAGTATACGATTTCCTTGGTGGACAATACTTTCTGGAAGACGGTCAATATTCCGACCTCAACGACCAAACCAGACCCACAATCCGGCGCGATCAAATCGGAGACATTATCAATTATCACAACGATGGTTTGGTGAAATGGGCCGGTGGATTTGGACAACTGGAGTATGACACCGAAAAATTCACGGCCTTTTTGAACCTTTCTGCTGCGCAAAAATCCTATAAACGGGTAGACCACTTCCTAAAAGAAGACCTGGTGATTGATGGAAAACGTTATGAAGAACAAGTAGGATACGTTTATGACAATGCCCAACAACAGCTGATTCCTGATACTGCAGTCATTAACGGGAAATACTATACCATTAACTCACCTGAGGCAGAACCCGCCAGCACAGGTTGGTTGCCATTCTGGAGCTATACTGCCAAACTTGGCGCCAATTACAACATCAATAAGCACTTTAACGCTTTTGCCAATCTGGGGTATATTCACAAACCGCCCAGGTTCAACAACGTCTATGATTATACAAACAATCAGTTCCGTGATATCAAAAACGAATCTGTTAAGGCTGCCGAACTGGGTTTATCTTATTACAAAAGCAACATAACATTAAATGTCAATGCATATTATACCAAATGGTATGACAAGCCCGCAAACAGCACCCCTACCCTGAATATCGATGACGAAACCTATAATGTAAACATCAATGGTATGGATGCTTTACATAAAGGCATTGAAATTGAATTCGGACACAAGGTTATTCCTGAATTACAATATGACATTATAGTATCTATTGGTGACTGGACATGGGCTTCAAAGGACACAGCTCTGGTTTATGATGAGCAACAAAATTATGCTGGCAATGTAGCTTTTGATGCCCGTGGCGTCCATGTTGGTGATGCCGCTCAACATCAGGCGCGCCTCAGTCTCAACTATAAGCCCAACCGGAACTGGTACCTCAGGCCATCGATTACCTATTTTGGTAAACACTATTCCGAATTCGATCCTTTAAGCCTCTCCTCATCAACGATTCAGGGTTATAGCTTTGGTAGCAATAATTTTCTTGACGAAGATGGTAATCCGAAAGACTCATGGAAAGTACCAAATTACTATCTGGTAGATTTTCATGCTGGCTATTCCTTTTATTATAACGACTTGAAATTTAGCTTTCAACTAAGCATGCTGAATGCACTGGATGAAGTCTATATTTCTGATGCTGACAATAACAGTCAATATACTGATGTTTCTCAATACAATTTTGATGCTTCGTCAGCTGCTGTTTTCTTTGGTTTAGGCCGTCGATGGAACACCTCTTTAGCCATTTCATTCTAATTACCAAAGAAGTACAAGATAATAAGCCAGATGATTAACGACTAAAAAACAGAAAATTGATCAAATAAACGAACATAACAATCACTAAAGCAGTTCATATATCAAATAAGAAAAATATTGTAGTATGAATCGAGCCATGACGAAAATTAAGCTGTAGCATGGGTTTCATAGTACCATTAAAAACAATATAGACCTATGAAGAAAAATATCCTTATTATTTTAGTATTACTGATTAGCGCTTTGACACAAGCACAAACCATCAGCATTGATTCAGCAAGAACATTGGGTCCCGGCAACACAGTCACCATAAGCGGGATTGTCACCAACGGTTCAGAGCTAGGGACAATCCGTTATATGCAAGATAGCACCGCCGGCATTGCTGCCTATGATTATTCCTTTTCACAGGACGCCTTACGAGGAGATTCTGTTACAATCACAGGAACCATAAAAGATTACAATCAGCTACTGGAATTAGATCCGGTGAGCAATTATACCATTCATTCCTCAGGGAATCCGTTACCTTCGCCACAGGTAATTACTCCGTCCCAGATCAATGAAGCTGTTGAATCGGAATTGGTTCGCATTAATGGAGTTACCTGGAATGATGCCGGTGCTGTTTTTAGCAGCAACTCGGCATATACCTTTAACGCCAATGGGCAAAGTGCAGAGATCTTTGTCCGCAGCAATCATCCGCTGATCGGACAGATTATCCCATCTAACCCTGTAGACATCATCGGTTTGGGATCGCAATACGACTACAGTAATCCAAATGGAGGATACCAGTTGATTTTACGCGATGGCAACGATATTATCGCCAGTAGCTCCATCAATCTGACATCAAGAGTTTCGACAGAAAACATCACAACCTCCGGATTTGATTTACTTTGGACCACCGATTCGGCGGGCAGTAGTGAGATCTTTTATGGTAACACTCCGGCCCTGGAGCTGGGCAAGCTATCCGCCTCTACCTCCGACACCGTTGCTCACCGCCTAACCATTAGCGGCGCCAATGCTTCTGAGATGTTTTATGCCAAAGCGTTCTCTGTACGCGGACAGGACACTGCGGTATCCGGTACGCACGCCTTCATCACCCGGTCCAATTCCAGTGGTGAAATCATCGCTTACTTTACTACGGAAACAGATACCTCCTATGCCACAGGCCCCTATGCCATACACCTGAATAATACTGTGGATGATACGCTGGTTGCTTATATTGACAGGGCCACCGAGTCCATCGATTTTTCCATCTATACATTCAATAATCAAAATATTGCCAATATCTCAACAGCCCTAAACAACGCCCATAATCGCGGGGTTACCGTTAGGGTAATCTATGACGGCGATAGCGATGGCCCTTCTATCCAAAGCCTGGACCCGGGCATTGGCAAAATCGCCAGCCCTACAACGTCCCAATACGGCATTATGCACAATAAGTTTATTGTTTTTGATGCTGAATCCAACGACCCCAACGATCCACTTGTCTGGACAGGGGCCACCAACTTCGGCGACAATCAAATTAATGACGACGATAATGACGTAATCATCATCCAGGATAAAAGCTTAGCCCTAACCTACCGTGCTGAGTTTAATGAGATGTTCGGCTCCGACTCTGCCCAGCCTAATCCTTCGCAGGCTCGCTTTGGACCCGACAAACTGGATAATACACCGCATGAATTCATTATCGGAGGGAAACGTGTAGAATGCTATTTCAGCCCATCGGATAATGCCAATGACAAAATTATCAAGTATATTGAAAGTGCTGATGATAACCTGCGCATTGCAACTATGTTGATCACCAGATCTGATATACAATACGCTCTGGAAGATGCTATCAGCGACAGTGTCGATACGAAGATTATGATTAACAACACCTCCCAGTCAAGCGCATCACTGGTATCCTCTCTGCAAACAATGTTGGGGAATGACTTCCAAAACAATGACAACGGTAACAATATCATGCACCACAAATATATGATCGTGGACGAAGGCACATACTCAGACCCCGTCTTGCTTACAGGATGTCACAATTGGTCATACAGTGCCAACGATCGCAATGATGAAAACACACTAATCATTCATGACAACACCATAGCAAATATTTACCTGCAAGCGTTTATGACATTTTTCCCTGCCGGAAGCAGCACCGAAACAATTGATGAGGTCAACTATTCCATCTGGCCAAATCCGGTTACAACTGCCTTTACTATAGAAACACAAAACCCCGGGCCGGCAACCCTGACAATCTATTCCCTCAACGGGCAAGTGGTTAAATCGATGGCTGTCAACAGCCATCGCACATCTGTAGATGTCGAAAACCTGGAAAAAGGGCTCTATATTGTAGAACTTATACAGGAAGGAAAAACCGAAAGACATAAAATCATAATACAATAAGTTTTGTATTCATTATGAGTCCGGTATAAAAACACCAGATATTTCACAGCCGCTGAAAATCAAATGTGAACTTTTAAACCGGGCTCATTCTTTTTAAGGCCTACTTGTATAACCCTGAAATACAGCATATAGCAGGCTCGATTTATGGATCCTCCTTTTGAAGCGGAACAAATTTCCCGGAAAAACGTAAATGGTAAAGTCGAACAAAATTAATATCTTTGGTGCACCAAAATTCTACAGGATATGTGACATCAATAAAGGGGGGAAACGCCATGATCGAAACAATAAAAATAGGCACACTCAAGTGGTACCATGTAGCGAGTCCTTCGGATGAAAATCTGGATTACATTCAGCAAAACTTTGATTTTCACCCGCTCGATATCGAAGACTGCAAAAGTGTGACACAACGCCCCAAAATTGATATCTATGATGATTACAATTTCCTGATCTTGCATTTTCCCTATTTCGACAAAATCAACAGGTTTCTCAAGACCAAAGAAGTGAAGCTTTTTTGGGGCAAGGATTTCATCATTACAGTAGGAAAATCGCATTGGGTTGTCCGCCGGCTTTTCGACCAGGCAAAAGAGGATGACAATACCATGTTTGATGAATTTATGACGGCTTCCAGTGATGCCTTGCTTTATTTGATTTTAGAACAGCTAATGCGGGAGACCTTATCATTAATTCAGCGTATTGGCAACGAAGTCGATCAAATCAGCCGCGGCTTATTCAACAAAAGAGCCGAACGTATTATTGAGCGCATATCCGTCACCAGGAAAAACATCATCCTTTTGGATACAATCTTTAAACCCCAGCTCCGGCTATTCCATAAGTTTGAATCCGGTGAAATCAAAGGTTATGCTGACAACATGGAAGATTACTGGGGTAATATCCTGGACTACTACCAGAAGATGTGGGATATGGTAGAAGATTATGAAGAATTGATTGAAGGCTTGTCTAAGACTTTCGATTCTATGCAGGCCAATCGCACGAATGAGATCATGAAAGTACTGACATTTATTTCAACGATTTTGCTCCCGCTTACCTTTATCACCGGCTTATATGGAATGAACGTATTATTACCTTTGGAAAAAGATCCCAATACCTTTTGGATGTTAGTCGGGCTAATGGTAATTATCGTAGTAGCCCTGATTCTATATTTCAAGAAAAGGCGCTGGATGTAATTTTTATTCCTTTTACAGACTTTTTTTTTCAAAGATATATTCTGCTGCCAAAAAAAGCAGGGACACCATCATGGCATCCCTGTCTGTGCAGTATCCGACTGGATTAATTAATCCAGGTCAAACTTAATACCTTGTGCTAATGGCATTTCGCGACCATAGTTCACAGTATTTGTCTGGCGTCGCATATAAATCTTCCAGGCATCCGATCCGGACTCACGCCCGCCACCGGTTTCCTTTTCTCCACCAAAAGCACCGCCGATTTCAGCACCGGAAGTGCCGATATTCACATTGGCAATTCCGCAATCGGAACCAACAGCAGAGAGGAACAATTCCGTCTCACGAACGTCATTGGAAAAGATAGAAGAAGATAAACCTTGCGGTACATCATTGTGTAGCTCAAGCGCCTGGTCGAAGTCCGAATATTTTATCAGGTACAGCAAAGGAGCAAATGTTTCATCCTGAACGATCTGATAATGGTTTTCTACCTCCGCCAATGCCGGAACAACATAGTTTCCGGTGCCATGTTCATCGTCTACAATATCACCTCCAAAAATTATCTTGCCTCCTTCTTCCTTTACTTTTTTCTGGGCATTGACAAAATTCTCAACGCCATATTTGTCTATCATTGGGCCAACGATAGTATCCGGATTCAGTGGATGTCCAATCTTTTCCGGCAATTGCCTGTATGCATTCACCAATTTATTTTTAAACTCTTCATAGATTGAGTCATGGATAATCATACGTCGGGTTGTTGTACACCGCTGTCCTGTTGTACCCACCGCACCGAACAAGGTAGCATTAAGTGCATTGTTCAGGTCTGCACTGGGAGTAACAATAATGGCATTATTACCACCCAGTTCCAGGATAGTTTTCCCAAGCCGTTCGCCAACGATTTTAGCCACGCGGCGTCCCAGTGGTGTCGACCCTGTCGCTGACACCAATGGAATTCGCTTATCTTCAAGCAAGGTATCCCCAATCTGAGCTGAGCTTCCTTCGACCAGATTGATCACACCTTCAGGAATATTGTTCTTTTTCAATACTTCGGCCATAATTCGATGTACCGCCTGTGCGCACAAATACACTTTCGAGGATGGTTTCCACACAACAACATCGCCGGCAATAAGCGCAAGCATAGTATTCCAGGCCCAAACAGCTACCGGGAAATTAAACGCCGTAATAACACCAACAATGCCCAGCGGATGATATTGCTCACTAAGTTTATGATTTGGGCGTTCCGATTTAGAGTTCATCCCATAAAGCATACGGGATTGTCCCAATGCAAAATCGGCAATATCGATCATTTCCTGCACTTCCCCCATTCCTTCCTGATGAATTTTACCCATCTCATAGGAAACAATAGCACCCAAAGCCTCTTTATTTTCGCGAAGCGCGTCGCCCATCTGACGAACCAGATCGCCACGCTGCGGAGCAGGAACTTCACGCCACTTTAGAAAAGCCTTTTGTGCCGTTTCCATCACAGTATTGTAATCATCTTTTGTGGCTAACTGTACTGATGCAATTTTTTTACCATCGGCCGGGGAAAAAGAATCCACCGTTTTACCACTGGTCTTTAGCCATTGTGTGCCGGTACAGGCACCGGTCTGCATTTCTTCAATGCCTAGTTTTTTCAACATATCCTTTACAGGATAATCGGTATGTATTTTTGTTGTCATAAAGTAATTTTTTTGTTTTTAAAAAAAAGCAGGTCAGGCTCCAGGGCCCAACCTGCAAAGGATTCCTTTATTCTTTCTCCATATACGGATATCTATAATCGACCGGTGGCACTAAGGTTTCTTTAATCGCCCGTTGAGAGACCCAGCGAGTCAGATTAAGGAAGCTTCCGGCTTTATCATTCGTACCCGAAGAGCGTGCACCACCAAAGGGCTGCTGTCCGACAACGGCTCCTGTTGGCTTGTCATTGATATAGAAGTTACCGGCAGCATTGCGAAGCTTGTTAACAGCAAGCAAGGCAGCCTCACGGTCGTTAGCAAAAACCGCTCCCGTCAAACCAAAAATAGAGGTTTGATCTAACAGATCCAGCGTTTCTTCATATTTATTATCCTCATAGACATAAATAGTCAGAACAGGTCCAAACAATTCTTCTTCCATGGTGATATACTTAGGATCTTTGGCCAGAATAACGGTAGGCTCAATAAAATACCCTTTGGATTTATCATGGCCACCACCGATGATAACCTCAGCATCTGAGTCTTCTTTGGCTTTATCGATAAAAGAAGCCAAATTATCAAATGACGATTCATCAATAACAGCGCCCATAAAATTCTCAAAGTCCTGAACATCGCCCATCTTCAGTTCGGCAATAGTTGCTTCCAGCTTACCTTTAAGCTCAGGCCATACACTTTCAGGTATATAAGCACGGGAGGCTGCAGAACATTTCTGTCCCTGGTATTCATAGGCCCCACGAACAAGAGCCGTAGCCACTTCCTGAACACCTGCACTGTTGTGCATCATAACAAAGTCTTTACCACCGGTTTCGCCAACAATGCGTGGATAATAACGATATTTTTCCAAATTGCTTCCAATGGTTTTCCATAAGTGATCAAAAGTAGGTTTAGATCCGGTAAAATGCAGTCCGGCAAAGTATTCACTTTCCATAACATTTTTACCGATCAGCGATCCGCGTCCTGGAACAAAGTTGACAACACCATCAGGAAGCCCGGCTTCTTTATACACCTGCATCAGGTAGTAGTTGGACAACAAGGATGTCGTAGCCGGTTTCCAAACGCTGGTATTACCCATCAATGCCGGAGACATCGGAAGGTTAGAGGCAATGGCTGTAAAATTAAAAGGAGTAACAGCAAAGACAAATCCTTCCAGGGGACGATATTCCGTTCTGTTTATCAACCCGTCAATGGACAATGGCTGATCATTGTAGATTTGTCCGGCGAAATAGGAATTAAAACGCAGGAAATCTGCAGCTTCACAAACGCCTTCGATTTCTGCCTGATGGGGTGTTTTGCTTTGGCCCAACATGGTTGAGGCATTCATCACATAGCGATACTTTGTTGTAATCAGCTCAGCAACACGCATCATAATAGAAGCTCTTTCAACCCAGGGCATCTCGGCCCACTTTTGTTTTGCTTCCATGGCTGCATCAATAGCCATTTGAACTTCTTTGTCGCCGGCTTTATGATATTCGGCCAAAACATGCTGGTGGTCATGTGGCATCACCACTTTACCCATATTACCTGTTTTGATCTCTTTACCTCCAATAATCAAAGGAATTTCAATTTTTTGAGAAGTCTGACGATGCAGTTCCTTCTTGAGGTCTTCCCTTTCTTTAGTGCCCGGAGCGTAAGAATTAACCGGCTCATTTACCGGGCGCTCGAACTGAAATAATGCATTATTCATAACGTATTGTTTTTTTTAGTGTTTTTAATTTTTAATGATACTGTGGAACGTACAAATTTAAAAAATCTACGGGATTTTCCCAGGCTTTTTTTTAAAAACCGGTAAGTTTTGGTGGCTTTCGTTATTCAGGACAAAAAAATCATCCTTAATCATGTCAGGCCTCTTTGCATTTCCGATCGCCGTTGCAGCAATTGTTTTACAGCCTGTAAGCACAATCTATTACAGAAAATCCTTATTCTGGCAGCTACGATCAGTCCCTAATACACCTTACCGAGAGGCCAAAGGCACGAGGATCGCAAAATATTCCGGCACTGTTGCTACCAAAGCCAATGTAGCAGGCATTACTTCCACTGGTAGAGGAAGACCAGTAAGGGCCATGAGAGCCTTCACTGTAAACTCCGGCATCATCGTACAAGCGATATCCTGACATCGGCAGCTTGAGCGGTGAACCAAATGCTCCGGACGCATTGTTGGACGACCAGCTTTTGCTTTCGTCATCCAGCTCTGTTTCTGTCGGAAGGCGAAAACCTGACGGACACGGATTATTTGCCCCGTTGGTATTTTGCCATAGAGTGTCATTCTGGGTAGTTTGCCAGTCGTAAGGTGCTGACAAAACGGTTATAAAGGATGAATGTCCAGGGTTGCTGTTACTGGCTAAAACTGAAGTTGTGGCGGAGCTCCTTTGCTGATGTCCGTCGTCGCCCCTTCCCCACTGGAACAAATCGCCGTATGCAGCAGCATCAGTACTGCTGCTGGCCACCTGTGTGGCACCCAGATTTCTGTCCAGCCAACATTTTCCGGTGGATGGATTGTATACTGTTCCGTAAGTTACCTGACTTCCATTGTAAACAAAAGTAACGGAATCGCCGCAGGAAAAACCAGTGTTAAAGGCATACCAGGCACCTCCATCCCAGTAATTGATTTCATTATCTGTCGTATTGTAGATAATCAATCCTTCTGCTGCAGCCAGTTGATCTCGCTGAGCGGCAGTCATACGAGGAGTTAACAAACCTTTATTGTTAGCCCGGATCTCAAGCATTGCTGAAGGATGTGCCGGTGTATTGGCGCCGATCACAACGCCCTGACTGCTTAAAGAACCTGAACCCGTGACGGTACTGTGATTATCAAGCAGGGGTGACTTCCATTGCATTCCATCATAAAAGCTTAGCCGATGATTTGTTGTGTCATAGACAATCAACCCGGTATCCGGAGCACTGATATCAGCAAGGGCAGCAACACGCGGCAGTAAAAATCCGCGCTGAGCAGAGCTGACATCAGCAATGGCAGAACTATCACATGCTGCACCACTATTGTTAAATGCTACTCCACCATGCGTAACACTCCCTGTTGAAGTGCTCACCTGCTCTCTTTGCATTTGATACCAGCCATCACCGCCATATAAGTCCAACGTTCCGCTGTCGGTATTGTAAATCATTAAACCTACTGCAGGAGCAGGAATGCTATCCCTTCCGGCAACACTCATACGCGGAATCAAAAAACCCGATTGCGTGGATTTTATATCCAGCTGAGCCGATGCTTTTGGATTATCTGTATTAATACCTACTGACTGAGCTGTCAATAGATGTGTTGTAAACATTAAAATTGCCAGCATTAATACTGCTGATGCTATTGCCGATTGATTAGTCGTTTTTATTTCCCGCTTCATATTACTGTTTATTTTATAAATCTTTTTTCAGATGTTTGTCCTGTTGCTTCATCAACAATCTTAACCAGGTACAGCGATCTACTTAACATACTAATGTCCAAAGACATAATACTACTTCCACCAGACAGGTTGAGCTTTTGGTGTTTCACCTTTCTTCCTTGCTTGTCATAGATATAAAGGTCCAGGGCAGCATCTTCAACTACGCTAAGCTTAATATTAATTTGATCAGCAGCAGGATTGGGATAAACAGAATGGATAGCGAATGCATCCTCATCATTTTGCAGTTGCTGTATAGGCAGAGGAAACGATTTGCTGGCGAGTGTAAATCTGGAAAAGAAATCCGATGACGCTTCCACATAGTTATTTGATGATTGCAGCGTTGTTTTCAGATGCTCCCAGCCCGGGCTATTGTTGTTATAGACGAACATCCGCAATTCACTTTCAAGATGACTTGTACTGCCTTCCGTAAGCTCGTCATCCCAGTAATAAAAAGCCAGATCGGCGTTTTGAGCGACTGCCGGCACAATGTCAAAATATCTACAGACACTGTAATTGACAGAGTCAAGGCCTGAACCTTGTTGTTGCTGATGCCCACGAATAATGGTTGTTGCACCCATATTTTCTGTTGTAGTGATTTCAACACCAAGATTACCCGGGTTCACGGTTGTGTTATCGATTGTTGTCTGCACCTGTATTGTTCCTGTATGAGAAGCAGGATCGCTCACCCAAACCCGTGTGCCGGAGGTTTCATTTTGTAGCGAACCAGTGGTACCCAGGTCTATTGATTTGCTCTGTAAATCCAGATCACCAGAGGATAAAGTTAAGTAATGGTCCACACTGATATTTTGTGCCAAAACCACTCCGGCACTATTATCCAGTGTCAGATCGTAAAAATCTGTTTCTTTGTTTCCATCAATATTTTGGGCTACAACCCCATTAAACAACACTTCACCAATGCTATCTGAACTTGTCAGAAAGTCATCAGAAGCATTATTAACCCAGGAGCCGGATAAATGAATTGTGCCATTGTTATCAAACTTCCCGGATGCAGCTTTTAGCCCACCTTGAATAATTATTTCTGAGGAGGAATGCATATCGTCCCCAACGTAAAGCATTGTTTGTGATTTCAACTGCTGCATGGGAGCGATCCCCCCAACGACAAGCAGAACAATCATCATCACTGTGGATACATCAAAAAGTTTGGTTAATTTCATCTGTCTAAATTTAATGTTCAATGTTCAATGTTCAATGTTCAATGTTCAATGTTC
>JBNJHE010000054.1:0-17153 GCA_051748205.1 Bacteroidota bacterium
TCGCCAACTCGCACCCCTAAATCTCCGCCTAAGGCGGAAATCCCACCGCACAATGACATAGCCTTCTGGCAGTTCGCCTCCTCGCATTTAATCATCCGCTTTTCGGGGGAGCTCGCCATTACACAGCATCTTTTAACAAATTAAGGCGCTAAAAATCCACTGTGCCCATTTTATACCTGACATATAAAAAAACAACAGCAAGCTATAAATAATAGCCTGCTGTTGTTAATGCTTCAGAAAAAGCGTGGATTATAATCCGGTACTAATAAGGAAAGTTGCGGCAAAGGCAACGATAGCATACAATTCCGGAAATACGGCAAGAACCATTGTTTTACCAAACACATCATAACCGGAACCAATTCCGGAAATACCATTGGCAGAAACGCCGCCTTGCTGTATGCCTGAGAGTAAACCTACCAAACCGAGAGCCACACCTGCTCCAAAAATTGCGGTGCCCTGATACATTGTCAAAGCCATTTCTCCGGCTTCATTAACATATTGACTGATGGTGTTGTTGATAATAAAGAAACCGGCAAATCCATACAATCCCTGTGTTCCGGGTAATGCACTTAACAGCATATAGCTACCAAAAGCTTCTTCATTCTTCTTTAAGGCGCCGATCGTGGCATTACCGCCTTTGGATACACCGATGGCACTTCCAATTCCCGGCAATGCAATCATAAGGGCTAGCCCTACATAAGCAAAAATAACTGATGTCATAACTTAATCTCCTTTTTTAATCTATTTTGGTTTTATTTGAAAACGGTTTATATTCTTTTCCCCCACCTGAAAATCCGGCATTTTTATAAAATTCAACAAAGGTTAATCGCATCGGATGTACAAATGAACCCAATGATGAAATCAAAAGGTTTCCTGTGTGTCCCAGCAACAGGATAATGATAAAGAGAACAGGGCCGGCATAAGGTATTCCTGTTTTTACCTGTAATGCAATGTCATTAACAACAAATCCTAAAATCGCACTGGAAATTCCAATAGCAAACAAACGGATGTAAGAAAGCACATCACCAAAAAGACCGGTGATTCCATATAAATCCCACAAGCCTTTGCCAAACTGTAAAAAAATGTTTTTGCCAGGAGCACTGAAAAAGATGATCATCCCTAAGCTAAGGTAGACCATATACTGCCCAAAAGCACCTGTTATTTTAAACAAGAACATGTCCAGTAATCCAAAAACCAGGAGGACCCATCCGGCAGGATTGATGGCATGCATAGGGCCATATTGTCTGGCCTGATTTATGGCACGGATAACAAGGCCGAATAATATTTGTATTAACCCGATAATCATAGAAAGATAAAACATTTGATTCGGGTCTAAAAACATATCTTTAAGATGGGCAATGGCGGGGATGTCTGCTTCAATCAGATTAATACCAAACAAGGTGCCGGAAAGGGTGCCAAAGATAAATGTACCGATACCCAAAAATTGCGCCAGTGATAAGATCGGTTTCCAGGAAGAGGGGGCCTTGAGCTTATATAAGCTGGCGCCCAGCAAGATTAGTAAACCATATCCGGCGTCACCAAGGCAAAATCCGAAAAACATCATAAAGAACGGAGCAAAATAGGGGGTAAGGTCCATTTCGTTATAGGAGGGCAAGGAAAAAAGCTTGCCTATGGGTTCGAATAATTTGCTAAAACGACTGTTGGAAAGCAGAATTGGCACTTTTTCATCTTTGCTGGGAGTTGTTGATATATAATATACCCCTTCTTCATCCATATGCTGAAGTAAATTCGGTTCTTTCGAGCGGGGAACCCAACCTTCCAAAACCATTAACTTTCCTTCTGCCTGTATGGTAGTGTTTTCTTTTACATTTAGGTATTCCGCTTCATGAACAACCTTCTCTTTTGCCTTTTCTAACTGCTTGATGTATTTTTTGGCCAGGTCGTCAAGCTGTTTTTCCAAATCATCAATCGCTTGTTTTGTCTTTTCGATTTCCTTCTTTATCAGCAAAGCCGGTCGTTCCGGCAATGATACATCTTCAGCATCTATCTGTGGTACTTCTTCGCCGGTAGTTACAATAACAAAATAGTAAACACCTTTAATGTTATTGATGATCGTCAGATTATACTGCGTTTTCCACTCTTCTTTAAAGCTACGTTCCCCTTCAGCATAAAAATGAAGATATACATTCTCTTTTTTAAGCTTTTCTATGGTTTCTTTTGAGAAATTCCCCCAGGGTTCACTGTAATTGAGCTCCTTTTTGAGCAGTGTCAGCTTCTGGTGTTGCTGTTCTTTTTGCTTATTTATATTTTCTATTTCCTTAATCAGTTCTTCGCCGGATTTATCGGCCGAAGGATCGGATTCTTCAACATCACGGTTTTTCAGGAATTTAATATTTTTATCAAAAAGCTGTACCTGTTGGTATTTTTCCAGTAAATCATCTCCGGCATCTTTATTTTGCTCAATAATGTGAACCACGCCAAGGTCTTTGAGTTTTTGTAGAAAAGGCTCATAGTCCCTGTGGAAAATCAAAAAGGAATATTTTCGCATGGGTATGATCATTACACTTCCTCCGTTCTTTGTTGGCGGTTTTTAACAATTTTTTGTGCTGCTTTCGATAGATTTTCTTCATCTTCCAGAAAGCGTTTTATTTTCATGATAGATTCCTGGTAGTCTGGTATTTGAACCTTTTCGTAGAGATTCACTTTTTGCGTTGTTTTCTTTCTGGCGTAATCCAGCATATTCATTTTGCGAAAATATATTTCGCGTTCTAAAGCAAGTTTTGTCAGTTGCTTTACGATAAAGATACCGTCCAGAAACCAGTGGGGGCGGTTAAAGATACTGAACTCCTTTATGTCAAAGGTGGCATCTTTGAAAACAGGCGTTTCTACGCCGGCAATTTTTTTGATCCCCAGGTCTACACTTTCAACCTGAATCAGATTCGGGTCAAATTCATCCCAGAGTTTATTCATATATTGATATTGCTGCGTTTTATTCTTGAGTTCTTTGTCCAGTTTTTCGGCTTCGGCTTTGGCTCGTTTTACTTCCACCCGCAAAGCGGCTTCTTTGTTTTTGAGTGTAGGCAATGCATTAACTCTTATCTTGAGTTCTTTCTCAAGACGTTGCATGGATGTTTTGTTATATTGAAATTTTATTGCCATAAGCTATTGCATTCTATATGGGTAATTTATTCACTATCTTCTTGTTTTGGCCAGTATTTATCCACCAGGTTTTTCTTTATTCCAACCTCAGCTTCTTTAAAGTGTTTAGCGAATAATTTCCAGCCAACATCGAGCATTTCATCAATTTCAATATTGACATCTATCGCCAGCAGTTCACGTGAATACTCTTTAGCAAAATCCAGCGTCCGTTTATCGTAATCTGTCAGGTCGAAACCATTTTCGAGTTTTGTCTTTGCATTTGAGGCATCGGCATAAAGGCGTATAGCGGTATTCATTACCTGCCCGTGGTCTTCGCGTGTATCCTCTCCAATAACCAATTGTTTCAGTCTTGACAAGCTACGGAAGGGATCCACAACCACTTTCCCGATATCGGAGTCTTTGCGCAAAAATAGCTGCCCTTCGGTAATATACCCGGTATTATCCGGGATGGCGTGTGTAATGTCACCTCCCGAGAGGGTTGTTACCGCAACAATGGTGATGGAACCACCTTCAGGAAACTGCACCGCTTTTTCATAAATTTTCGCTAAGTCGCTATAAAGCGAGCCGGGCATACTATCTTTCGATGGAATCTGGTCCATACGGTTGGAGACGATACTCAGGGCATCGGCAAAAAGGGTCATATCCGTTAACAGTACCAGGACTTTTTGTTTCTTGTCTACGGCAAAGTATTCGGCTGCCGTAAGTGCCATATCCGGCACCAAAAGGCGTTCTACCGGAGGGTCCTCAGTAGTATTTACAAAACTGATGATGCGGTCCAGGGCATCGGCGTTGTCAAAGACATTCTTATAAAATAAATAGTCGTCGTTGGTAAGTCCCATTCCGCCAAGGATAATTTTATCGGCCTGGGCGCGCAATGCTACCATCGCCATGACCTGATTATACGGCTGATCCGGATCAGCAAAGAACGGAATCTTTTGACCTGTTACCAATGTATTATTCAGGTCAATGCCGGCAATTCCTGTGGAAATAAGATCGGACGGTTGTTTCCTTCGCACCGGATTTACAGACGGGCTGTTAATCGGGCGTTCGTCTCCTGATACTTGCGGGCCATTATCTATAGGCTGCCCATAGGCATTGAAAAAGCGGCCGGCCAGTTCATCACTAACCTTTAAGGTCGGCGATTTGCCCATAAAGACGATTTCGGCATTCGTGGGGATCCCTTCTGTACCGGAAAACACTTGCAAAGTAACGTCTTCTCCACGGATTTTAACAACCTGAGCCAAACGATCATTTACCAGTGCCAGTTCATCATAACCTATTCCCGTAGCTTTTAATGTACATGTAGCCTTGGTGATCTCGGTAACTTTTGTATATATCTTTTGAAATGCTTTTGTCTCCATAAATGTATGTTTTTACCAATTCTCTTAATTTGTAACAGCTTCAGTTTTTCTTTCTTCCAGAATTTGCCCCAGCTCTTTTTCGTGCTTTTTAAAGTTTTCTGACTCGTATTCGGAATAGTTCATCTGCTTTAAAGCATTGATAACGCGCTTAAAATAACCGCCGACTTCTTCGAAATTTTTGAATTCAAAATCAAAGTCACAAATATTTAACACCTTATCAAACATATATTCCTGGCGTTCTATTGGTGTTGCAGCATCAATTTTATCAAATGCATCCTGCTGTAGAATAGCAAAATCGATAATTTCCGATTTCCAAAATTTGATATGATAATCAATGGGGACGCCATCGTCACCAAGGATATTAATTTGCTCGGAGGCTTCTTTTCCGCGAATAAGTAAATTTTTGGCTTTGAGGATATTATCGATCCAGTTTTTAGAGATATTTTCACTCAGATACTCCTGAAATTCGTCATACTCTATATATTTCGAATAGCTATCGATGGGATCAATAGCGGGATATCTCTTACTGTCGGCACGTTGTTGTGAAAGGGCATAAAAACAACGGGCTACTTTTTTGGTATTTTCTGTCACCGGCTCTTTGAGGTTACCTCCGGCGGGAGATACCGTACCAATGAAGGTAACAGATCCTGTGGCACCATTATTCAGGTAGACATAACCGGCACGGGCATAAAAATTCGAAATGATGGAGGAGAGGTCCATCGGAAAAGCATCCGGTCCTGGAAGTTCTTCCATACGGTTTGACATTTCGCGAAGTGCTTGAGCCCAGCGGGAAGTGGAATCTGCTAGCATCATTACGCGTAAACCCATTGAGCGGTAGTATTCTGAGATGGTCATCGCTGTATAAACGGAAGCCTCGCGTGCGGCCACCGGCATATTCGAGGTGTTGGCAATAATTGTTGTACGCTCGATGAGTTTTCGGCCTGTGCGCGGATCTTCCAGCTCAGGAAATTCCTTAAAAATCTCTACCACTTCGTTTGCGCGCTCACCGCAAGCTGCAATTACAATGATATCAGCCTCTGCCTGTCTCGAGATGGCATGCTGCAATACCGTCTTGCCACTACCGAAAGGGCCGGGGATAAAGCCTGTGCCACCTTCAACAATAGGGTTTAAACTGTCAATAGTGCGAACTCCGGTCTCCAGTAGCTTATAGGGTCGAGGTTTCTCCCGGTACGCTTTAATCGGTCGCTTGACCGGCCACTTTTGCGTCATGGTGACAGTGATTTCCTGACCTTCGCTATCTGTTAGCGTAGCTATCGTATCTGTAACTTTGTATGCGCCTTGTTTTGCCAGTGTCTTAATGGTATATTCCCCTGTCAGTTTAAAAGGGACCATAATTTTATGAGAGACCCAATTTTCCTTAACTTCACCAAGCCAGGCACCTGCGGATACCTGATCGCCTTCAGCGGCAATAGGAGTGAAGTCATATTCTTTTTCCTGATTTAAGGCTTTTGTGTATTCCCCACGCTTCAGGAATATGCCTTCCATCTGATCAAGATCATTTTGCAGCCCATCATAATTGCGCTCCAGAATGCCAGGACCCAACGATACTTCAAGCATATGACCGGTAAACTCTGCCGTGTCATTAATTTTTAAACCACTGGTGCTCTCAAAAACCTGTACGTAAGCATATTTCCCTATTACTTTGATTACCTCAGCCATCAAATTTACATCACCCAGCTTGATGTAGCATATTTCATTCTGCCCAACAGGGCCATCTACCTCTACATAAACCAGGTTTGCAATAATTGCGGAAACTTTTCCTTTTGTACTCATATCAATTATCTCTGTTGTTAACGATTTTATTATCAGGTTATACTACATATTCCGCCGGAATATCATATCCTGATTGTAAATCCTCAATTAGTTTTTCAATTTTTTCTTTTCCTCTTTCCGGACTAAGTTCTGCCCAGCGATTTAACATGATCAATTTTAGCGTATAAGCCAAAATCTTTTCTATGGTAAAATAATGAAAGGTAGTTATATCATCCAGAAAATCCCATTTTATGCGGTCAATACCAACTTCCCGATCTTTTAAATTATCTGCTTCACACAAGCGAATGATTTTGTCAATATATGGAGTTTCACGTATATAGGAATCAGACTTTAGATTGGATTTTTTTAAAGACTCAACCATGTCTTGGTCGCCAATAACAGCCTTTGAAATATCTATTTCATGGCGTTTTGCTGCATAAGCAACTTCAATATTGCTAACCATTTGCTCAAAATGAAACCACTGTAATAGAAAGTCATTATGAATGACTTCATTCAGGTAATCATAATACAGACGGGTTAGTTGATCTTTCCAGTTTAGATCAGCAAAGATATCTTCTTCATTTTGAAAGTGTTCAATGAATTTTTGAAGATAAGCGGGGAGCTGCAAAGGTTCTTTAATTTGTTCCTGCAAAAACTCAATAGCATAGTTTCCCGGACTTAGCTTAGGACTATCTTTTTTATTTAATATCTTGAGCAAATTATCATGGTCTTTGGGCAAAAACAAAAAGGAAAGCAGTTTTTCATCTTCGCGATGAAGATGATTGCTTAGATGGTTCCGGAATTCATCGATTGTATATGGTGCTTTGGTGTCCTCCGGCAGTATGTCCGGAAGTCCGGAGATTAAATAATAATAGTTGTTTTTTATCATAATTAATCCTCATTGTATAGCAACTTCCGTGTTTTGGGACGCATAAATTCTTTGAAGAAATTATTGAAGGTCTCATCATTAAATCGGATTTTATAACTGCCATCCTGAGGAGTAATGGTAAAGCCGGTCTTTAATTTGTCATCGTACTTAATCTCAAGCCCTTTGTTAAGTGCATGCTGCATATCTGCCTTCAGGTTTTTTTCCAGTTTTTCCTTGTCCTTAGCCGGTAAGATTACCGATAGATCTGATTCATTTTCGGAAGTCCAGTTTTCTACAAGCTTAATAATAAGTTGCTTAATAAACTCAGGATCATTAAACGCTTCTTTTGTCTGCTTGTTAATTGCTTCTGCTGCTATGAGATCGGTAATTTCTTGCTTTAACGTATTGATAGCTTGATTGCTGGCTAATTTAAGCTCTGTCTCTACACTCTTCTTTTGATTTTTAGCCTCTTCATGTGCTTCATTGACGATCTTTTCATTCTCCAACTGAGCTTCTTTCTTTATTTTCTCAGCTTCTTTTTTCGCTTTATTAATGATTTCGTCAGCTTCCTGGTTTGCTTGTTCAATGCCTTCCTGATAAATCTTTTCAGTTAGTTCTTTGAGCTTATTTTCCATAACATCATATATTTAAATCATAAAAGATAACAGTGTCAAAATTATATTGTTTTCCATTTTGTGGTCACAAAACGTCAAAAATATTTCCGCATTGTTATATAAGTAACATTTTTGTTGAGGCAAAAATATTATATAATCCAGTACTTTTGGGCTAAAATCGTAAAAATCGACCGTTTTCATGATAATATTCTGAGGTTCTGGCTTTACTTACCCGGTGGTTTTTTCTTTTACGAAACTCCTTATCGATGATGAAGTATATCATTTTAACAATAACATAAGATATTCCAGGAAGGATTGTGGAAATATTGTGTCTTCGAAAATTTTCCTATGTTCATATGCATCAGTCAAGTCTTTTAGAGCATAAAATGCCGGTTTTTTTGAAATACGCTATATATCATTGTAGCTGCTAGCAAAACAAATAGAATACATTTTACTGGTTTATAATAGGATCATTTAATTTTTTTTTATCTTTGTTAATATTCATTGAAGGCAAGTCCGTAAATGAACATTGTTATGCTATAACATTTTTATTATGAAAATTCTCTTAATCTCACCCACTGTTGACAGCCAAAAAAGGACAAATAAAGAACTTATGATGCCTCAGCTTGCGCTTTATATTCTACAAGGCTTAACTCCATCAAAACATGAAGTTACTACCATAGAGGAAGAAAATGAGGAGGTTAATTTTGATCAGGAATGCGATCTGGTAGGAATTAGTTGTATGACAGCGAATGCTCCCAGAGCATATGAGCTTTGTGCCGAATTTAAAAAAAGAGGTAAAACAGTAGTGCTTGGTGGTGTGCATCCCACTATTTTGCCAGATGAGGCGCTTCAGCATGCAGATTGTGTGGTAAAAGGAGAGGCCGAAGGCATTTGGGCGAGAGTGCTTGAAGATTTTGAAAACAATGAGCTCAAACTAACTTATAATAATCCTGAACCTGATTTAAAAACATATGTCCCGAAGGACTTTAGCTCCATTACACAAAGGCGGTTGTTTCATCTGATTCCGATTACAACAACCCGCGGCTGTCCATATAACTGTGACTTTTGTTGTGTAACCAACCTTTTTGGTAAAAAGATCCGCCATATCCCTGTGGAAAATATAGTGCGGGATATCAAAGAATCGGGCGGCAAATATTTTATGTTTTTGGATGACAACATTATCGGCGATCCAAAATATGCGAAAGAACTCTTCAAAGCCATCAAGCCTTTAAACATTAAATGGGGAGGACAAGCTTCGATATCTCTGTTGGTAAAAGATAAAGAGCTTATGCAATTGGCTGCAGATAGTGGATGCAAAGCTCTGTTTCTCGGAATAGAAAGTATAGGGGAGAAGCAATCAAAGATGTTTAAGAAATCGATCAAAGTAGTTAAGGAGCTGGAAGATTCATTGAAAAAGATCAAAAAGGCAGGCATTCTGATTCATGCCTCTATGGTGTTTGGGCTGGATAGTGATAATAAGGAAATTTTTGATGAAACAGTAAAGTTCCTTATCAAAAATAAGGTCAGTACAGTGTCATTTAATATTTTAACCCCCTATCCGGGGACTAAAGTATATGAAGATTTAAAAAGGGAAAATCGACTAAAGACAACAGATTGGAAATATTATGACCATAACACAGTAGTGTTTGAGCCTAAAAATATGAGTCGTTATGAGCTGCAGGTGGGAAAAACCAGGGCGCGAAAAAAGTTTTATAGTATAGCTTCTGTGCTAAAACGCTTTCCAGGTAACATGTACAGCCCTATGATCTATCTTGCAATGAATTATGGACATATAAAACAAACCAAATTGGAAGTAAAGCGGGTAGCTGAGCTAAAGCATCAATTATTTGATGATCACAATTCCCCAAAAGAATAAAATGCGCAATTAGTAGCATGTGATAGGAAGTTTTTTTATAAAAAATTGGGAATTAGAAAAAAATGAGTTATTTTTAGAGCTGAAAATTTTCTAAAATCCACAATGATGAAAAAGTTTATTCTCTTATCCGTTTTTCTGCTATGGGCAAGTGTTATGATGTCTCAGTCGGTAATTATTTTGCATAGTACTGATACAACAGCCGTATTTACTGGGAATACTGCCTTTGCAGATGCCTATGCACTGGCTCAAACAGGCGATACCTTATACCTTTCGGGTGGGGCTTTTACCGTGAGCTCTGATATTGCTAAGGGTTTAACAATATTTGGCGCTGGCATCCATCCCGACTCCACCGCTGCAACCTACATTACCCAAATTAGTGGTGTTGTTGATATAAAAGATGGGGCCGATAATTTGTATTTCGAAGGAATCCAATTTGCGGATCAAGTCAAAGAGTATTACAACCAGGTAGTGGATAATGTGACATTTGTGCGATGTAAGTTTGACAACTCATTGGATTTTGGTGTTAGTGGTACTCCGAATGTGTTAAGAACAAACTATGCCTTTATACAATCCGTTTTTGTAAGTACTCTGGATTTACAAGGTGTCACTAATAGTTTGATTACGAATTGTATTTTTGCCAACAGGGTTCATTATTCCAATTCAAACTCAATAAAAAATTCTTCCTTTTTATACTCTCCTACAAGTGCGAGCTATGATATTATCTCGAATTCACATACAAACCTGATTAGCAATTGTATTTTTCATACATCCAACAGTCCTTATATAATTGACGGAACATCAAACACAGTACAAAATTGTGTTACTTCTCAGGTTTCTCCAGGATATGGAAGTACCCCCATTGATGTGAACAATTACAAAGGGATTGATCTGTCAACTGTTTTCACAGCTCTTCCTGCCTCTCCTTTTAGCTTTACAGATAACTATCATTTGACAATCAGTGCTGAAACAAGCTACCTCGGCGATGATGGCTCTCAGGTTGGCGTTTATGGCGGCCTTTTCCCGCTAAAAGAGGGTTTTGTCCCTCAAAATCCTCATATTAGTACAAAAAGTATCAGCTCCGGAACAGATGCGAACGGATTGCTAAATATAGATATTGAAGTTAATGCTCAAAATAATTAATGATAAACCAAAACATGATTCGCGAGTTAGCGCAACATACAATCACATGGTTATAAAAATAAATGTAAAGCGTGTAGCGATAACTTGATTCGCAAAGGAAGCCCAATCTGATCGCTAAAGTCAAAATTGTAAACAGATGAACAAGATATTATTCTTCATAATACTATATTTTTTTAGCTGCTTTGCTATATTGGCACAAAATCAGACCAATGCTTATCAGTACTGGTTTAACGATGACTTTGCTGCTGCTACTACCGTTGCTATGACGCCAGGACAAACGGTAAATCTTCAAACCGATATTAACGCTTCCCATTTATCTATGGGGGTACATATTTTCTATATCCGCTTCAAAGATGATAACGGTTTGTGGAGTAGCCCGCAATCTCAATTTATATATCGAATGTCTTCCCTGAGTTCCGGTTTAAGCAATAATGAAATAGTAGAATATCAATACTGGTTTGATGATGACTTTGATAGTGCAATAAGCCAAACGATAACTTCTTCCTCAAATTTCCAACTAATTACAGGTATTGATGCGGCAGGTTTAAATCCGGGAGTACATATTTTCTATATGCGCTATAAAGATGACAGAGGAAAGTGGAGCTCTCCGGTGGCCCAGTTTTTTTATAAATTTCCGGAACAAGTTTCAGTTCAGGCTAATGGCCTTACCCACTATCAGTATTGGTTTGATGATGAATTCGATAGTGCCGTAAACCAAACGATAGCTTCTTCTTCAAAATTTCAGTTAATTGCAGGTATTGATGCTGGAAACTTAAATCCCGGAGTACATATTTTCTATATGCGTTATAAAGATGAGAGAGGACTATGGAGTAGCCCTGTTGCGCATTTCTTTTATAAACATGCTGTCCCTGCCTTTGGAACAGCATCCAGTGATATTACCGCTTATCAATATTGGTTTGATGATGCTTATGATCAAGCTGTACTGGAACCTGTAACGGGAACTCAAAATCTGCTTTTGGCTACAAATATTGATGCAGGAACTTTGCAAACAGGAGTACATGTTTTCTATATCCGCTTTTTAAACAGCAGGGGGCAGTGGAGTAGTCCTGCTGCTCAGTTTTTTTATAAACTTCAGGAAAGTCAGGCATTGAATAATTCCATCATAGCATATCGATATTGGTTTGATCATAATTTTGACAGTGCTCATGAAAATCCTGTTCTTCCTTCTCAGTCCTTCTTATCATTACAGGAAGAAATTGATATGACACAAATGTGGAAAGGAGTATATACCTTGCATTATCAATTTAAAGATACTTTAGGGATGTGGTCTTCTCCAACTGTGGATACCATTGAAAAAATATCGCTACCCATTGCTGAATTCACTTATAACCGAAGTGAAAGCTGTGATTCAACAATTATTGATTTTCAGAATTTAAGCATTGATGGGGATACGTATTATTGGAACTTTGATGATGGTGCCACAAGCTCAGATTCTGCCACATCTCACGTGTATTATGGAACGGGAAATTATAATGTTAGTCTTACGGTTTCGGACACACTAACCAATGCTGACAGCACAGTAACCGAGACCATTCATGTTATCGGGCATACTGGCAGTTTGATTTCTGAAGTGGTTTGTGATGAATATCTGGCACCTTCCGGAGCTGTTTATTCTTCATCAGGAATCTATTATGATACTATTACGAATGCAGCACTGTGCGATTCTGTCATACAAATTGACTTAACCGTGCTTGCAAGCTCTTCTTCTCAGATAAATACGCATGCCTGCGATTCATTTATTGCTCCCTCAGGACAAATATTACATAGCTCAGGAATTTATTTTGACACCATTGCGAATACAGCCGGTTGCGATAGTATCATTGAAATCGATCTTGATTTAGGGGTTACAACCTTTGCCACAACCAACGAAAGTGCCTGCGATTCTTTCTTTTCCCCATCAGGGAATATCTATACGAACAGCGGGCTGTATCACGATACAATACCAAACGCTTCTGCCTGCGACAGTATCATTGAAATCCATCTAAATATCAAAGCAAGCACTTCTTCTTTTCAGACATTGCAAGTGTGTGATGCTTATCATTCGCCTGCTGGAAATATTTATACGACTTCAGGATTGTATTATGATACCCTTGCAAATGCTGCAATGTGCGATTCGGTCATACAAACTGACTTAACCGTGCTTGCAAGCTCTACTGCTCAGATAAGTACGCATGCCTGCGATTCATTTATTGCTCCCTCAGGACAAATATTACATAGCTCAGGAATTTATTTTGACACTATTGCCAATGCAGCCGGCTGTGATAGTATTATTGAAATCGATCTTGAGGTTACATCCATTGACAGCTCGGTAACGGTTTATCAGGACAGCTTATTTGCAAACCAGGATAGTGCAATTTATCAGTGGCTGAATTGCGATAGTAACTATGCTGCTATACCTGGTGCAAACAGCCAAATGTTTTACCCCGATAACAATGGCAATTACGCAGTGGAAATTCAATTGAATGGCTGCATGATAATATCCAATTGTTATAATATTTCCGGCATGCATGTCAAATCTGAAGAATTTAAAGGAGTCGCCGTTTTTCCAAATCCAACACAGGGAACAGTAAATATTGATTTCCCTGATATGAAGCAAAATGTATTTGTATCTGTTTATGATCTTACCGGTAGCCTAATAAATCAGATTTCTGATGAAAATATAAAACAACTGCAGTTTACCATTGATCGACCCGGGGGCTTGTATTTTATCCGGATTTTAGCCGATAATAAAGAGTATTCAGGAAAAATAATAGTTGAATAATCTGATTGTTAAACCAACTTAGGCCGGCAATATATTGTGTTTTTATACAAGCATATCGTCGATTATTTGCTGATTATCGACTAGATCCTGGAGGGTAAACGACCGAAAATAATCCACTACAAGATTATTTAATCCACCCCAAAATCCTTGTGCAGCGCATTTATCGTCCTTGCTACATTTGACTGCGTCAGAAAGACAGTCTATTACACAAATGCCAGATTCAAAGGCATTATGAATATCTAGCATGCTAATATCCCGTGCTGGCCGGGTTAGTTTATAGCCACTTTTTTTTCCACTTACATTGATAATTAGTCCAGATGCTTTTAAACTGTGAATAATATGATCAAGGTATTTAATTGAAATATCTTGATTGGAAGCAATATCTTTTTGAAAAATACCTTTATTGTTAGAGCTATTCATCGCTATTTCTTGCATAGCTCTTATTCCATAGCGTGTTCTGGTACTGAACTTCATAATGTATGCGTATATATTATGTATTTAAAAAAACAGACATTCCAAAATTAATCAATACATTGGAATCTACCTTAATAATACCACCTAATTTTTTAGGTGGCGATAACTGATAATTATATAGTGATAGGGATTTGCTTCCTTTTACAAAATATTGATTCTTATCTACATGCTTTGTGTCAAGAGATAATCTGATTTTATTGGTTACTCCTGCTATAGTAATAGATGCCGGTAATTTTTTGTAAGCAGACCGAATTACATTTATAAAGTCCTTTTCCTGGATCCGAATATTAATGAATGGATATTTGTTTGTATTTAACATCTGGTAGAATTCCTGTTGCATTCTTTTGTTTTTTAGCTTAAGATGCTTGACAGGAATTGCAATATTCGTGTATTTTAAAGGTTTATGGCTTTTATCAAGGTCGATTTCTATAGTTAATTCATAGGATTGTTCATATTTAATAACGAAATGATTGATGTTCGTTTTAACATGAATTTGAAAGTAGTTATTAGGATTGGGATATTTAGAGAATAAGATCCTATGCGGATTTTCCGGTAGTAAAACTGCCGGGACAATTATTATTAAAATCCATATGATCAAAGGCCTATACATTTGTATCTGTTTTTAATTGCATTATAATCATCACCGTGTGTATTTCGCCTTAGGCGGATCATAGCTCGGTTTATTTCAGATATCAAAATAGCAGGGGAGTAGCCCCTGCTATTTTAATTAATTTATTGAATGTTAATTTATTATAAGGATATAGCAGCTTCAAACATAACACCGTTGAACCCTGCCTTGCTACCATACTCTTCAAAATTCTCATAGTTTTGATCAACATACTCCAGTTTCAGCATAACATTTTGAGTCATAAACCAACCTGCTCCAACTTGTATGCGATCTACCGATTGCTTATTATCATTGCTGACATTATTATATCTAGCAGCTGCATAGAATTCATCATTATTGCCAAACCGGTATAATCCCTCTACAGCAAATTGATTAAAACTGTATTCAGCGGGACTAAAAGCCGAAGTACCAGAAGTGGTTTCATATGTACCAAAGAACTCCAGTCCTTTATATTTGGCAAACAAGTTTCCCATATATGCGTGGTTTTTGTCTGTAAAACCGGGCCCCCATCTTCCTAAGGTATGTTCGGAGGCTGCATCAACATCTTCCGATTCAAATTCTTTTCGCTTCATAACAAGGTAATAACGCGATCCGGTGCGGTCTCCGTTATACAGTGAGCCAAAATGATGATTGTTGTTAATATACCCTGATACTGTTGCTCTTAATCTAAGGTCAGATGACAATTCTTTATCAAAGCCTGCTTTAAGGTAATATGCCAGTTCATCCTGTATATCATAAGGTGTATATGTATTTGTATAACTGCTGAACCCAACCTTATCCGGACGAAGTGATCCTGTACTTATGGCACCCATCAACAACCATCCATTTTGCCGAAACATGGCTTCAAATGCCGGTGCGGTGGTGAAAGCATCCATGATGTAATTACCTACAAAAGGATTTATAGTGACTTTGCCATTATCCGATCTGCGAAAATGCGCATCACCATAGTTAATTTCCATGACACCTGCTTTTAGCGTCATCCGTTTCATAATTCTATCGGCTAGGGAGGAGTTTAGAAATGGAAGTTCATCCATTAATAAATACCCACCTTTAACCCAGGCTTCCACATGGTGGCGGGAGGAAAGGTAAGTAACCAGTTTTAATTTCATACCAGGTGCCAGGTCTGCCTTTATGTTAAAGTTTGCTGTAGGTAAATTAATGTTAGACCCCAGGGGAATAAGACTGCTATCTGCACTGTGGTTCAATGATTGAAACTGCATGGCAAAATCTGCCCCGACACGTACTTTTACCTCTTCAAACTCATCACCCGTATCCTGTGGTGGTTCAAATTCTTGAGAATGTACTGCCATTGCCAACATGACAGTTAACATTAATGCGATTATTCTTTTCATTGCTTTCTGTTTTTTTTATGAATCGTTTGTTTTGAAAGTCAAATTATAGCTAATTTTAACTTTCTTACCTGTTTTAATACTACCAAAGGCTGCTGTTGGGGGATCGATATTGTAATCAGTCATATCAACTGTATGGGTGCCTTTTATATAAAGTTTGTTTCCAGATCGTTTTCCTGAAAAATCAATGTAAACTTTCCTGGTTTTTCCGGCTATAGTGAGTTGCCCGGCAACTCTGCCAGAGAAATTTCCTGAATTTGTGCTCAAACGACTTACCTCCTGGAACCGAAAATTTATGCGGGAATGCTTATCTGTTTTTAAGGCTTCTTTAGTCTTTTTATTCATTAAATTTTTATCGCCCTTTATACTATTGGCCTGTACCAGGAAAAACAACTTTGAAATGTTAAGCTTGTGGCCATCTTCATTGATTGATACCGCGCCATTAAAGGTGTTGACATTCATTTCCCAGTCATGCACTGTAGAGGTACCACTAACTTTCATATAACTGGACGATTGCACCAGTTTATAATTTCCTTGTCCGGTAGCTGTATTCACTTGTGCAACTAGAATGAGCAAAGTGACGAATACCTGTAAAATTTGATTTCTATTTTTCATAACTATTAATCCTATTGAATTACTAGGACAAAAGTATAAATTAAATGATCCATAGCAAATTTTTTTTCGGGCAAACAGCTCCAATAAATTTGCTTTTTAAATAACAATTATGCTAAACTCTATTAATAGCAATGAAAAAGCCTGCTTTTTGAAGTTAAGTATAAATTGAAGAATATTTCATATGCCAGGTAGGAATACAAAAAAGTTAGCTATAAAAAGATAATGACACGCTGATGAATGAACCATCCGTAATAATAAATTCTTATACACACGAACATGATTGCGATGGATATTATATAGGATCATTGAAAAACAAAAACCAAAGCATTAGTGGCTTATGGCTTTTCTTTCCTCCATTTTTGTTTTCGCGGCATCAATAAATGTTTTAAAAAGGCGCCGGAAGACTTTTTTGTAAATCAATCGTTCAGGATGAAATTGAATGCCCATATAAAAAATATGCCCCGGTTTTTCAACAGACTGAATAATTCCGTTGGGTTCGCGCGATGTTACCTGCAGTCCTTCACCAACTTTATCGATGGATTGACTGTGG
>JBNJHE010000055.1:0-17099 GCA_051748205.1 Bacteroidota bacterium
CCTACGCGTAGTGGCAGTCGCCGTGTTCCGGCGGGCCGAGCGCCGACACGCGCGGCGCCCCACTGCGCCGCGACGCATCCGCGCTCCCGACGAGCTCGCACGAACGAAGAGACTTAAGAGACTTAAGAGACTTAAGAGACTTAAGAGACTTAAGAGAACGAAGAGACTTAAGAGACTTAAGAGACTTAAGAGACTTAAGAGACTTAAGAGACTTAAGAGAACGAAGAGACTGATAAACAAGGAAACATTGAACATCGAACATCGAACATCGAACATTGAACATTGAACATTGAACATTGAACATTGAACATTGAACATTGAACATTGAAACATTGAACATTGAAACATTGAACATTGAACATTGAACATTGAACATTGAACACCGAACAACGACACAAACATTTAAGAAATAATTAAGGCATAAAAAGATTGAAATATATTTTGTAATTTTGAAAAAACAATTATTCAACCATGATGCATATTACCAGAAGAGAACGCTTTAACTCTGCTCACCGATTATTCCGCGAAGATTTTTCCGAAGAAAAAAACCTGGAAATTTTTGGCAAGTGCAGTAATCCAAACTGGCATGGTCACAACTACGACCTTTTTGTCACCGTAAAAGGAAAAGTAAATCCTGAAACCGGCTTTGTGATCAACCTTAAACAATTGAGTAAAATCATCAAAGAAAAAGTTATTGCAAAGCTAGACCATAAAAACATCAATTTGGAAGTAGATTTTATGTCCGGCAAGCTGGCTTCCACCGAAAACATAGCCATAGCCATATGGGGGCAACTGGAGCAACCTGTGCGCGAACTTAACGCCAGCTTGCATTCCGTCAAAATTTACGAAACAGAAAATAATTTTGTAGAATATTTTGGAGAATGATACTTTTGAAGCCGGAATATTAAAAACACATATCTTAAAAAAGCATCAAACGAACACACGCGTTTGGTTAAAACAATAAAGCAAAAACCAAAATGAACTATAACGAAAAAACACAAGAGGATAACTACAGGGATCCTTATTATGACCCTGATGATTCAAATAATATAGGTGGTTATGAACGCATAGAGCATTATAATCCTGAGCGAATAAACCAGTTAATCCCGCATTACAAAGAAGTTTTAGGATTAATCGGTGAAAACCCGGAGCGCGAAGGCTTAATTGACACGCCAAAAAGGGTAGCCAAGGCCATGCAGTATCTCACTCACGGTTATGATCTGGACCCGGAGAAGATACTGAAATCGGCGATGTTTCAGGAGGAATACAAGCAAATGGTTGTGGTAAAAGATATAGAGATTTACTCTTTGTGCGAACATCATATGATTCCTTTTATTGGAAAAGCTCATGTAGCCTATATCCCCAATGGTTATATTGTAGGTTTAAGTAAAATTCCGCGGGTTGTTGACGCCTATGCCCGTCGTTTACAGGTACAGGAAAGGCTAACGACACAAATCAAAGATGCGATCCACAACACGCTAAAGCCATTGGGTGTTGCTGTTGTTATCGAAGCCAAGCATTTATGCATGGCCATGCGGGGCATTCAAAAACAAAATTCGGTAACCACCACCTCCGATTTCACAGGTGCATTTACCATTGATAAAACCAGACAGGAATTCCTACACCTGATTGATGCCAAATTATCCTAAGCCTTGCTGACATAAAGGCACAAATATGACACATCCCTGGTTTGGCATTCTGTTTGTCAGGAAAACGACAACGAAATCAGTTATTATCCGTTTAGTAAAAGATTAAAACTATGTTAGAACAAAGAAGTAGCAGTAGTATTTTTGGCCGTCAGCAAAGCGTTAGCAGTAATGCCGGCACCATGAGTGTTGATGCCGCACGCGTATTCATGTCACGGGTATTCTCCTGGATGTTTATCGGTCTGGCGCTGACAGCTTTTGTGGCCTGGGTTTTTGCCTCCAATCAACAATTAATGTCTTTGCTGTTCAGTCAAACCGGCAGCTTAAACCTAATGGGATATGTGGTTATGTTTGCCCCATTTGCTATGGTTTTACTCATGTCATTCCGTTTTCAGAAAATGTCCTCCGGAACCTTAACACTCATGTTTGGTGGCTACTCCATCTTAATGGGCATGAGCCTAAGTTTTATCCTGCTGACATTCACTGCTTCTTCTGTATTTCAAACATTTGCCGTTACGGCAGGCATGTTTGGAGCAATGGCATTGTTAGGTTATACAACGAAGACAGATTTAACCAGGTTGGGCTCCTATCTGATCATGGCATTGATCGGATTAATCCTGGCAAGTATCGTAAACTGGCTATTAAAGAGTGCGATGCTGGAATACATCATCAGCTTTGTAGGTGTGCTTATTTTTACAGGATTAACAGCTTATGACACTCAAAAGCTTAAGCGTATCGGAGCCGGATCGGAAAGCTATGGGGCTGAAAACACCAACAAGCTGGTTATCATGGGTGCCCTTACTTTATATCTGGACTTCATCAATCTTTTCCTCTTCATGCTGCGTTTCCTTGGCGACAGGAGATAAGGCATCATAACTATCTAAAAAAAGACTTTTGAGTTAGCTGGTTATTTGCTATTGATCCCTGAATTTTCAGCAGACTTTCTATCTTTGCAAGCACAAAACATAAAATAATTGTATGGACGCATATGTATTTCCCGGTCAGGGGGCCCAATATGTAGGAATGGGCAAAGACCTTTACGACAATTTTGAGCAAGCCAAAGCCTTGTTTGAAAAGGCCAACACAATTTTGGGCTTTCGTATTACCGATTTAATGTTTGACGGCACCGATGAAGACTTAAAGCAAACCAGCGTTACCCAGCCAGCCATTTATCTGCATTCTGTAATTTTATCGCGTATGATGGGCGAGGCCTTCAAGCCGGATATGGTAGCCGGCCATTCGCTGGGCGAATTTTCAGCTTTAGTAGCGGCAGCTGCGCTTTCGTTTGAAGACGGGCTTCAGCTGGTCAGCAAACGGGCTTCAGCCATGCAAAAAGCTTGCGAATCTGAACCTTCAACCATGGCAGCAATTGTAGGTCTGGAGGATGAGAAAGTAGAATCTGTACTCAAAGATATTGATGAAATCGTTGTTGCAGCCAACTACAACACCAACGGACAGCTGGTGATCTCCGGCTCGATGAAGGGCATTGATCTTGCATGCGAAAAGCTCAAAGAGGCTGGTGCTAAACGTGCCTTACCACTGCAAGTAGGCGGAGCTTTTCACTCTCCCTTGATGGAGCCTGCCCGTGAAGAACTGGCCGCCGCTATTGCGGAAACGACCATCGAAAAACCCCGTTGCCCTATCTATCAAAATGTTTCAGCTAAAGCAGAAACCGATCCTAATACCATTAAAGATAATCTGGTGCAACAGCTCACTTCGCCGGTACGCTGGACGCAGATTATGCAAAACATGATCGCTAATGGCATGACTTCTTACACCGAAGTAGGCCCCGGAAAAGTTTTACAGGGCTTACTGAAAAAAATTGACCGTAAAATGCCGGCAAAAAGCGCTGAAGTATAAATCTTTATAAAACATCATAAAAACAAAAAGCTGTGCCCTGGTACAGCTTTTTTTATTTCTGATCACAGCCTTGTCTGTTTTTTGACGTACTTTTGATTTCTGTTAAAGCACTTTTTTTATGAACTGGTTGGAATGGATCGGATATCTTGCCTCAGCTTTGATTTTAGTATCAATGCTGATGAACTCCATTGTTAAGCTAAGAATCATCAACTTAGCTGGCAGTATTTTATTTACTGCATACGGATTTCTGATCGAAGCATATCCGGTAGCTTTTATGAATTTCGCTATTGTCATTGTAAATATTTATTATTTGATCAGGATACGCATGGCCGAAGATCACTATTTCTCCCTTTTTGAAATCAGCCCCAACAATGCTTATGTGAAAGAGTTTCTTTCTTTTTATAAAGATGACATCTTAGGCTTTAATCCGGATTTTGACTATCATTATTTGGACAAAGCTGAAGAGTGCTGGTTACTGATGAAAAATATGAATGTTGCCGGTATCTTTATGGGGCATTATTCCGGTGAACATACGCTAAAAATTGATCTTGATTACATTTTAAAACCGTTTCGCGACTTTAGGATCGGGCACTTTTTATATCAATACAATCAGCACTACTTTACAGATAAAGGAATTCAAAAATTACAGGCTGAGCCTGGCAGTAAAAGCCATAACAAGTATTTAAAAAAGATGGGTTTTACATATCAAAAGGCTCATTATGAACGTTTACTTAAGAAAAATCATCAACCTAACACCCAAAAAAATGCATAAATTTGTTTTATTCTTTAGCATTCTACTGCTTCTATTTTCCTGTAAGCGGGAAAAAGAAGGAATTGTTCATATCGAAGGCCAGTTTCCTGATGCCGGAAATAAAAAGGTATACCTGATCAAGGCACAGCATTCGCAGGGCCATATGGGCTTTTACAAGGCAGTCGATTCCACCAAAGCAGACACCACAGGAAAGTTTAGCTTTTCCACCAGTATAAGGGGGGCTGACTTTTATCAGATCCGTGGTCCACTTAAGAGCATGCTTTGGGGCCATGATTTGTTTCTACAACCTGAAGACAGTCTGGAGATTACTTCCAATACTGTTAAAGGAAACACCCTGACTCTTACAAAAATCAACGAATTTCCCATACGTCGTCAGGAAGAGTTCCCTCACGAACTCTCCCGTTGGATTACAATGCAACCAAAGGCGTTTAAAAAAACGATAGAACAACGGCAGTCGAAGATGAAAAGCTATACTGGCGATTACTTTAAAAGTATAGAAGCACCCGGGAGGGTTTTACAACGATATCAGCAGGAAGTCATTTTACATACCACAAATATCAGGCTACAATATCTGGAAAACCACAACTACTATGCGTACGGTCAATGGCACCCCATGCCACTGGATTCCATGAACTTTAGCCCCTCACTAAATTCAGTTATAAACGATACGACCTGGTATTTTTTGCACGACTACCTCGACCTGATCCAGAATACGGTAACGGCAAAGTATCACACCCATTTTTTTAATCCACTTGATGCTCACGCCGATAAGAAAGCCTTGCTAAAAAGAAAAACACTAATCGACACTATGTTTAACGGGATACAAAAAGACATTGCCCTGAGCACCTTAGCCAACGACTTTTGGCGTTATCTTCCGGCCATGCAGGAACGCTTTTATGAAGATACCAAAACCATTCTCCGCTATTTTGATCAAAACAAAAGCAGAAAACAGTACTACAACTTTTACAAAACCACATATGATAAGTTCCACCGCATAAAGCCAGGAAACAAGGCGCCGGACTTTAGATTGCAGGATACCAGCGGCACTAACATCAGCCTTAAGGATTTCCGCGGCGATTTTGTTTATCTCACTTTTTGGAATACCCGCAACAGGATTTTTGTCTCCAATCTGGATCAATACCGGCGTTTGACAGAAGAATTAGAAAATTACAATAATGTATCACAGATCTATATCGCCATGCAGCCGGATCATCCCGATGCCATAAAAGCCTGGAAATATTTCATAAAGGAGTACCCCTTTGGTGAAAATCATCTGGTAGCGCCAGGTATGATGGAAAATGAGGCGATTGCGCCATATCTGATCGAGGCCCTGCCTGCACATGTATTGATCAACCCTTCCGGTGAAATCATCACGCCAAGAGCAAGCGGCCCGGAGAAAGCAGCCGAAACCATTGCAAAACTAATGGGACAACAACTGCGCTTAAGCCAGGGGTTCTAAATCTACTTCGAGCCCAACTAAAAAGGTCACATTTGATTATTAACGAGTTTTTACCCCAAACCCAAAAGGGTGTCTACTATAAATCAGCCTCCCTTTAAAGAAGGGGTAAATATGATTTTCAGCTGCTATAATCAATTTCCTCATTTCAGACCGGCCTCGACTTACAATTGCGAATTCAGGAACTGCTCCGACTTCGCCATCAGCTTTTCTACAACAGGAAGATATTGCAGATCTTTTAAAGCCTGCAGATACTGAACGTTGTGTAAGTCGGTGCCAACAAAGGAATACATATCATTATCGAGCAACCACCCGGCCATTTTTTGCACATCTTTCCCATAATAACCTGCCAGGGACAAAAGATTCAGCTGCAGATGAACCTGTCGATCCAGCATATCCTGATAACGATCCTTGCGGTTATACCAAAACGAATATCGTTCGGGATGCGCCAGAATAACCTTATAATTGGACACTTGAACATCGAAGAGTAGCTGATCCAGATTCAAAGGTTCACTAAAATAAGACATCTCCACCAGAAGAAAATTCCGGCCAATAGTCAAGAGGTTCTGCTTTTTTAAGAGTGCAGGAAAGTTATCATCGAGCATATATTCCGCTGCCGCCTCAATTTCCACAGCGATGCCGGCATCCCTGAGCGATTTTCGCACCCCTTGCACACCACTTTCAATAGTATCTGTAGTATTGCGGTAGGTATCAGCCATAACGTGAGGAGTGGTAATCAACTTCTCAAATCCCAGGTCCTGTAATCCACGAATCATAGCAACAGATTCTTCTAGTGTTTTTACGCCATCATCAATCCCGGGAATTAAATGGGAGTGCATATCCACTTTAAAAGCATCAAAACGCAGTGGATTTTGTAATTGTGATTTCTGGTTAAAAAGACCATCCCAAAAGCCCATAGCCGACAAGTATTAACGATTTTGATATTGTTCCTGGTAATAATTCTGATAAGCTCCGCTGGTGACATCATCCATCCAGCCCTGATGCTCCAGATACCATTCCACTGTCTTACTCAGCCCTTTTCTAAAGTCAACCGAAGGCTTCCAGCCCAATTCCTGCTGTATCTTACTGCTATCAATAGCATATCGCAAATCATGACCAGCGCGGTCTTTGACAAAGCTTATCAGCCCGGCAGATTCTCCCTTTGGCCTTTCCAGCTTTTCATCCATAATTTCGCATAACAGGCGGATCAAGTCTATATTGCGCCACTCATTATTTCCGCCTATATTATATGTTTCTCCTATCCTGCCTTTACGAAAGATCAAATCAATGGCCCTGGCATGATCCACAACCCACAACCAGTCACGAACATTTTCGCCCTTTCCATAGACCGGAATCGGCTTATTGTTTTTTATATTGTTAATTGCCAGCGGTATCAGCTTTTCAGGAAACTGATAAGCACCATAATTATTAGAACAGTTCGAGATGACTACAGGAAGGTTATAGGTATGATAGTAGGCTCGCACCAAATGGTCGGAGCTGGCTTTAGATGCAGAGTAAGGGCTTCTGGGGTCATAGGGCGTCTGCTCAGTAAACAATCCGCTATCACCTAAAGAACCATACACTTCATCGGTGGAGATATGATAAAACAATTTATCAGAGAAATCATCCTTCCAGATATAACGGGCCGCATTCAGCAAATTCACTGTTCCCACTATATTGGTCATAATAAATTCAGTAGGATTGGAAATCGACCGGTCAACATGCGACTCGGCTGCCAGATGTATAACGCCGTCAAACTGATATTCTTCAAATAACTGAAGGACAAAATTTTCATCCACAATATCACCTTTAATAAATGTATAGTTATCGGCCTGTTCTACATCTGTAAGATTTTTCAGGTTTCCGGCATAGGTTAATTTATCGAGATTATAAATTTGCTTTTCAGGATACTGTTCTACCAAAAGGCGAACCACGTGAGAGCCAATAAAGCCAGCTCCTCCGGTAATTAGTATTTTTTTTGACATAGTAATGATTATTATTTATTGGCTAATTTTTTTTCCCATATCCAGGCAGTTCGCATCATATCTTCCAGATTTCGTTCTGCTTTCCATCCCAATTCGCGGTTAGCGTATGATGTATCTGCCCATACCTGTTCGACATCGCCCGGACGACGTCCGGTAATTTCATAATTTAAGCTTACTCCTGACACTTTTTCAAACATCTTTACAGCTTCCAACACGCTGGTACCTTTTCCTGTACCCAGGTTAAAGACTTCCGTATCATCCTGATTATAACCCTTCAACAAGCGATCCAGTGCCACCACATGAGCTTTAGCCAGATCAACAACATGAATATAATCCCGCACAGCAGTTCCGTCAGGGGTGTTATAGTTGTCTCCAAACACCTTAAGCTGTTTGCGTTTTCCGATTGCTGTTTGTGTAATAAAAGGGACCAGATTATCCGGCACACCAAGTGGCAGTTCGCCTATCAGCCCACTGTCGTGAGCTCCTATTGGATTAAAATAGCGCAACAACACACTTTTGAATCCTTGAACAGCCCCGGCCTGATCGCCAATAATCTCTTCTGCGATTTGCTTGGTATTTCCGTATGGTGACTCGGCCTTTTTTACTGGCGCATTTTCTGCTACCGGCAATTCATCAGGCTGACCATAAACAGTGCATGAAGATGAAAATACCAGGGAAGTGATTTCTTGCTCCTGAATGCCCTCCAAAATATTGATCAGCGAGAACATATTATTACGATAATAGCGCAAAGGAAATGCAACGGACTCCCCTACCGCTTTAAAAGCAGCAAAATGAATCACTCCGGCAACATCCTGATGTCGCCGGAAAAAATCCAGCGTTTGTGTACGGTCGGACAAATCAAACACCTCCAGATCAGGCTTTCTACCTGTAATCGAAGCAATTTGATCCATAACCCCGGCAGTAGAATTAGAAAGATTATCAACGACCACAACCTCATAACCTTCCTGCTGTAATTCCACTACTGTATGTGAGCCAATATATCCGGCTCCTCCGGTAACCAGTATCTTCTTCATTTGCGATTTTTTTAAGAAACATCAAAGATACATTGAACATGCGTAAATAGCAAACCCATAACCTTAATAAATGATAAACTAAATTTGAATTGTTTTCGTTAGCTTTGCACCATCTAATTGTAATTTTTATGCTCAAAAAAATTCTGTTGTTTCTTTTTCTTCTGACCGTCACTGGCCTGATAGCCCAGGAAGACAATACTGAAGAAGCCATCAGCATTCCCATGATACAGGTAACTTATGGGATGCATATTCCCGGCAACGACCTGGCCGAACGTTACGGCTGGAATAATTCTGCCGGAGGTTCTTTTATGTATATGACGAAAAAGAACTGGCTGATTGGAGCTGAATTCAATTATCTATTTGGTGAAAACATCAACAACAAAGAGGATATACTTGCCAATATCAGTACTGACGGGGGACAGATCATTGATGGGAATGGCATGTTTGCCACAGTAACCTATCAGGAGCGCGGATTTTATGCCAATGTCAACGCCGGTAAGCTTTTTGCTTTATCATCAAAAAACAAAAACTCGGGTCTCTTCATTACTGCAGGCCTGGGGCTTTTACAGCACAAAACCC
Source organism: Bacteroidota bacterium (assembly GCA_051748205.1). GTDB lineage: Bacteria > Bacteroidota > Bacteroidia > Bacteroidales > PWNQ01 > PWNQ01. The sequence goes on from JBNJHE010000055.1 coordinate 9,333, forward strand.
TGATACAAAACCCCGAAAACAAAGCTCCACAAATTAGCCACGACTACACAAAGGGCTATGACCGTCTAACCAACGGGCTGGCAATAAGCCAATTTGTAGGTTATATGCATGTTGGGGAAAAGCAAATCTATAGCTTTTTTGCCGGTGTTGAAATGATACAAGCCTGGACAGAATCCAGAAGAGATTATAACTTCACCCTGATGAAAGAAGACAACAGCCAACGATTTGATGCCTTATACGGCCTTCGTATTGGATGGATTATCCCTTTATTCCGGCCCGCGTCGGATGAATACTATTATTAATATCATGTGGTTGTATCGCGTAAGCATTTATCTTTATCAGTTTGCCGCCAGGATTTTAGCCTTTTTTAATCCCAAAGCCCTGCAATTGATTCAGGGACGAAAACGACTCCTGCAACACATCGCTAAAAATATCCCAGACCATCAAACGGTCATATGGTTCCATTGTGCTTCACTGGGCGAATTTGAGCAGGGGCGACCGATTATCGAACAATGGAAAAGCAACTATCCCCATCATTTTATTCTGCTGACTTTTTTCTCCCCCAGCGGCTATGAAATTCAAAAAAATTACAAAGGCGCTGATTATGTCACCTATCTCCCCTTTGATACACCTAAGAATGCAGAGAAATTTCTCACTTTAACACATCCAGACCTGGCCATATTTATCAAATATGAGTTTTGGTTAAACTTTATTGACACGCTGGACAAAAAGCATATTCCGCTTTATCTGGCTTCAGGGATATTCAGAAAAAATCAGCATTTTTTCCAGTGGTATGGGAAAATATTCAGAAAGCGACTTCAAAAATTCCGCTACTTTTTTCTTCAAAACCAGGAATCTGCCAAACTATTAAGCTCCATAGGCATCAACAACCATAAGGTTACCGGAGATACGCGTTTTGACAGAGTTAACGCTATTGCTAAGAACCGCCGCCATATTGCTTTTATGGAGGCAATACATAAGGATAATGTAGTATTTGTCGGAGGGTCCACCTGGATCCGGGACGAAGAACTGTTTATCAACGGAGTAATCCCTCTGCTTAAGGATAATATAAAGCTCATTCTTGCTCCACATCAAATTACAGCAGCCCACCTGCAATGGATACGACAAAAATTCCCCGTAGATAAAACGCTTTTTTGGACTGACATGACCTCAGCAACCAAAGCAGACCAATATCAAATTATTATCGTGGATACTATGGGCTTGCTTTCCTCACTATACCAGTATGCTGATCTGGCCTATATTGGAGGAGGTTTTGGCAAAGGCATACACAATACGCTGGAAGCTGCCACGTTTGGCATTCCTGTTGTCTTTGGTCCAAACCACAGTCGCTTTCAGGAAGCGCAGGACCTGCTAAAACAAGATGCTGCCTTCGCTATAAATAACCAAAGCGAATTTAATACCACCATAAACCGTTTAATCACGGATGACACATATCGGTTGCAGGCCGGTCGAAAAGCCGGGCAATATGTTCAGGAGAATTGCGGAGCGACAGCAAATATTATTAACATGCTCAGTAAGGACTTCGAACAAGTATAGGGCAAAAGTTTTCCTTATTTTGTCAACAGTTTGCCAAAAATGCATAGAAATAGTGTAAATTTGTAAAAAATAAAGAATCATTTAAAATGCCTGAAATCAAAGAATTACAATTAACCGCCACCCAGGTCAGAAGAGATATCATACGCATGGTAAATGCAGTAAACTCAGGTCATCCCGGAGGTTCTCTGGGCTGTGCTGATTTCATGACCATGATGTATTTTGACATCATGAATCACGATCCAAAAAACTTCGAGTTGCAAGGGAAAGGGCAGGACGTTTTTTATCTTTCCAACGGACATATTTCACCTGTATGGTATAGTGTATTAGCGCGAAGCGGCTATTTTGCTATCTCAGAGCTCAAGACCTTCCGCAAAATCAATTCCAGATTACAGGGACATCCGACTACTGAAGAAGGATTGCCTGGTGTACGGGTAGCATCCGGATCATTAGGGCAAGGCCTGTCCGTAGCGATTGGACATGCCATGGCAAAAAAGCAAGACAAGGATACCAACATTGTATATTCGCTCCATGGCGACGGCGAGCTACAGGAAGGACAAATATGGGAAGCCGCTATGTTTGGAGCAGCGAATAAAATCGACAACCTGATTGCCACCATCGATTACAACGGCCAGCAAATAGACGGTCCGGTAGAGGAAGTGTTAAACCTGGGCGACCTAAAAGCCAAATGGCAGGCATTTGGCTGGGAGACACTGGAAATGGACGGCCATAATATGCAAGCAATTAAAGACACTATGCATAAAGCCAAAACGCTCACCGGCAAGGGGAAACCCATCATGATTTTGATGAAAACCAATATGGGACAAGGTGTAGATTATATGAGTGGAACCCATGAGTGGCATGGCAAAGCACCCGATGACAACCTGATGGACAAAGCCTTAAAACAATTGCCGGAGACTTTGGGTGATTATTAATGTAATTTGCGTTATATGAAACCAAAACTGCTTGCTTTTTTTTACTTATGCCTTCTGGTTTTAACCACCGGCCAAACCTTGTATGCCCAAACATACAGCACCAATGAAAGAAATAACGAACCCACAACACGCATTCTATTTGTTTTTGATGCTTCCCGTAGCATGTACGGGGAGTGGCAGAATGAAGTTAAGATAGATATTGCCAGACGACTGTTATCCAATATGCTGGACAGCCTTAGGGGACAAAAAAACCTCCAAATGGCGCTGCGCGTTTATGGGCATCAACATAATTTTCCACCTCAGTATTGCGACGACACCAGGCTGGAAGTCCCCTTCAGTTTTGACAATGTCGATCGGATGAAATATAAGTTAAAAACGATTGTCCCTAAAGGCACCACTCCAATCGCCAGGTCGCTAAAGCAATCAGCCAACGATTTTACACCCTGCGACAATTGCAGAAATATTATCATTCTGATTACCGATGGTATTGAAGAATGTGGCGGAGATCCTTGCGAGGTATCACTTGCTCTGCAGAAAAAAGGCATCGCCCTGAAACCTTTTATTATCGGGATCGGGAAAAATTTTCAAGATGCTTTTGACTGTGTCGGAACATATTTTGACGCACAAAACGAAGAAGAGTTCCGCTCGGCCCTGAATATTGCTATAAGTAAAGCATTAAACCCGACCACCGCACAGGTTAACCTTTTGGACATCAAAGGAAACCCAACCGAAACCAATGTCAATATGACCTTTTATGACCGGGTGTCAGGGGAAGAGAAGTATAACTTCATCCATACAATAAATGCCAAAGGAAATCCCGATACGCTGGAACTGGACCCAATGATAGCTTATAAGATTGACATCCATACTATCCCCACCTTAACAATTGACTCTTTTGGTTTGACTGCGGGAAAACACAATACTATTGGCGTAGATGCTCCGCAAGGATATCTGGATATCGCTTTTGATAAGACAATGTCAAAAAATAATAATGTCAATTGCATTATTCGCGAGGAAGGCAGCATGCGTACACTGCATGTACAAAATCTGGGAGAAAAAGAAAAATATCTAATCGGCAAGTATGATTTGGAAGTTTTAACATTGCCAAGAATGATTATCGAAGATGTAGGCATAACGCAAAGTCATACAACCCGGGTAAAGATTCCTGCTCCCGGAATTGCAATCATCAAAATGAACACCTTGGGTTATGGCAGTTTATATGAGATAAAGAATGACGGAAGCCTGAACTGGATTTACAACCTCTCAACGGAAAAAACCCGTGAATCCCTCTATCTGCTACCCGGGTTTTACAAGGTTGTTTTCCGTCCTAAAAGTGCAAATCGCGCTAAATTAAGCCGGGAGGCCACTTTTCAGATAGAATCGGGAAAAGCCAAATCGATAGAAATATACAAATAATAAAGCAAAAATTCGGAATTATGAAGACATATAAGGTTATAGATCATAAAGATACACGTTCGGGATATGGAGAGGCCCTACTTGAAGCAGCCCGGGAGAACGAGAACATTGTAGGCTTATGTGCCGATTTAACAGGTTCGTTAAAGATGGGAGCTTTTGCCAAAGAATTTCCGGAGCGCTTTTATCAGGCAGGCATAGCCGAAGCCAATATGATGGGGCTGGCAGCAGGGTTGGCCACTGCCGGCAAAATTCCTTTTGCGTCCACCTTTGCCAACTTTGGCTCTGGACGTGTTTATGACCAAATACGGCAATCGATAGCTTATAGCAATAAGAATGTGAAGATATGTGTTTCTCATGCCGGCTTAACACTGGGAGAAGACGGAGCCACGCATCAGATGCTGGAAGACCTGGGCATGATGAAGATGCTGCCCAATATGACGGTTATCAATACCTGCGATTTCACACAAACAAAACAGGCTACCAAAGCCATTGTTAAGCATGAAGGGCCCGTTTACCTGCGCTTTGGACGTCCGAAAATGCCTGTTTTCATCCCCGAAGATATGCCATTTAAAATTGGGCAGGCCGTTAAACTATCGGAAGGAAATGACGTCACTATCGTAGCTACAGGCCACCTGGTTTGGCCTTCGCTGGAAGCTGCCCAAATACTAAACGAAGAAAACATCAAAGCTGAAGTGCTGAACATCCATACAATCAAACCATTGGACGAAGCAGCCATCATTGATTCAGCAAGAAAAACGGGGGCTGTGGTTTCGGCAGAAGAGCATATGTTGAATGGTGGCCTGGGCGATAGCATCGCACAAACACTGGGAAGGCATTTACCAACGCCCCTCGAAATGGTTGGCGTCCACGATACCTTTGGTGAAAGTGGAAAACCTGATGAGTTAATGATTAAATACGGCCTTTCTAAAAATGATATTGTCGATGCTGTTCGTAAAGTTTTGAAACGTAAGATATGATAAGCATCAATGCCACCAATATCGGATAAAAAAATACTTGACCTGTACCAGCAACCAGCCAAACGCTCTTATGCTTTTAAATTACTGGTTGAGAAATATCAGGTTCGCGTATATTGGATTATCCGCCGTATGATCCTCAATCACGATGATACCAACGACGTGATGCAGGAAAGTTTCATTAAAATATGGAAAAATCTGCCTGATTTTAGAGAGGAGTCCTCACTATACTCCTGGATTTACCGTGTGACGATTAATGAAGTCTACAACTTCTTTCGCATGAAAAAACGCGTGCACACAATTCAAACCACTGCACTAACAGATGAAATGATACAGGTAATGACAGAAGACCCCTGGTTTGACGGCGATAAAGCTCAGGTTAAACTGCAAAAAGCTATCCTTCAGCTACCCGAAAAACAACAGATTGTCTTTAACCTTAGGTATTTTGAGGAAATAAAATATGAAGAAATGTCCAAAATACTGGATACTTCTCAAGGTAGCCTGAAAGCTTCCTATCATTGGGCTGTCAAAAAAATCGAGGAGTATTTAAAATCCCATTAAACCATCAAGGCAATTTGACATCTTAGGAACAAGATTCTATGACAAAAAAACAACATAAACATACCGAAGATCCTGACACAGGAATGATTGACCGCTTAAACTCCAAAGAGAGTTTTAAGGTCCCGGAAGGATATTTTAAAAATTTCCCGGATATGATAGCCAATCAGGCTACTGCGGGCGCTTCCGTCAAACCGCTGAAGGGAATCGTAAAACAAATACTGTCCCATCCCTGGGCAATGAGCGCTGCTGCTGCTGTCGTAGGGGCTCTAATCGTTGGCACTGTCTTAATCACCAACCAAAATGGATCAAACCCAAATCCAAAATCAAAAGCCACCGTAGCAACTGATACGCAGAATGTTGAATCCCATTCAAAAGCAAAAAATAAAAACTCCTACGCCACAGGTGAAAAAGAAAATGCAACTCAAAACCAACAAAAAAACAATACAGATACCCCATCATCTGCATTAGCATCCAACAACGATAGTCCCACAAGCCCGGCAACAGCAACAGACACAAGCAAGAAAACCAGCCCGGCACAAGCCAGTCAAAAAGCACAAAAGCAGGAACAAGGCGACAGGTACGCCCAAAACGATAAGCAGGAAACAATGCATAAGCCTCTTGAAGCCATTTATGACCACCAATATACCGGCGGCACCAAACAACAAAAGATGGCAACAGCAAGCGCTAAAGTCATCGAAACTATTTCGTTTTTTGAGGATACCTGTATTGATAAGCCCACAGAATTTACACTACCGCAACCTCCTGAAGGATACCAAATGCGATGGATCGATTTTCCGCCCAGGCAAAAAAGTATCGTAATCAAAGAGGAAGGAGAATACAGCGCTGTTTTGTTGCATAATGAAAGTGATACGATCAAAACATATTCATTTCATACACAATATTTACCGCAGCCAGATGTCAATCTGAAACGCATCATTAAAGGCTGTATCAATAAAAACATTAAAATAGATCCACATTTCTATGGCGAACAATACGAATTTGCCTGGTCTGACGGTGTTAAAAGCCCGGTCAACTTTGTAAACTCCCCATCACCAACAAGCAAAACCTATCAACTGGAAATCACTGGTTGTAAAACCTATACCTACCAAAGTACCGTTATTTTTGAAGTCTGCGACCTGACAATCCCGAATGTGATTACGCCAAATGGTGATGGCAAAAACGATTACTTTGTGATCAAAGGACTGGAGAATTATCCGGGTAGCGAACTGATTATTTTGGACCGTAACGGCAAAAAAGTATATATATCTGACAATTACCAGAACGACTTTGATGGTGCAGGATTACCCCGGGGCTCCTACTATTACATACTGGTAGTCAATAGCAACAACCAAACTATAAAGAAAGGCAATTTAAATATCGTTTATTAATATCCATCCCGCCGGGCCTCTTGCCCATAGCAATACTGCCAATGAAACTGTGATTTAGCCGAGCGGGATATGATCATAAAAAAAACTACTCCTCACAGAGAAGTAGCTTTTCTACAAATAAATATCTATCTGACTATAAACTCGAGTGTTTGTTTCAGAATGCCCGAGATCAAAGTTTACCCCGCTGCTATCTGGCAATTACCCCATCTTTTTCGGAGTGCACAAAGACTTTAAACCACAGTCCCGGCAATTTTGTCGGGGTGAGGATTTAAAATCCGGTCAACAACGCAGATATCGGACAATATGTACAGACCCTACTTATGCTTTTCAGCAAAATCACGTCCCGCTTTTAAAGCTTCCAGGTTAACATCAATCACTTCCTGGCCTTTTTTCTTAAAAATGGCCCGGATAGCATCTTCCAATGCCCCGTATTCAATATCAAGAAAAGGGGATGCTGCGCCAAGCACTACAATATTGGCAGCTTTCTTTACGCCAATGTCTTTAGCTATCTGATCGGCATTTAAAGCAATATGCCGGGCTTGCTTTTTTATTTCGTCAACCAGATCTTCCTGATTCGGATAGTTTGGGATATTATTAAACGGAGTAGTATTGGTAATCAACCAACCCTTTTCATCATTTAAAAAATTCAAATATCGCAATGACTCCATCGGTTCCACAGAGATAATAATATCTGCTTTACCCATCGGAATCAAATCAGAAGCAATAGGTTTATCGGAGAGCCGCAGGTTAGAATGCACATCACCACCACGTTGGCTCATTCCATGCACTTCGGCTTGTTTCAGGTATAAATTTTGAGCTACGGCCGCAGTTCCAATTGTTGCTGCTATTGACAAAATTCCCTGCCCTCCTACACCGGCTAATATGATATCTTTTTTCATCTGTCTAAATTTAATGTTCAATGTTCAATGTTCCGTGTTC
>JBNJHE010000056.1:0-16925 GCA_051748205.1 Bacteroidota bacterium
CAAAATGAACACGGAACATTGAACATTGAACACGGAACATTGAACACTGAACATTGAACATTGAACACGGAACATTGAACATTGAACACGGAACATTGAACACTGAACATTGAACATTGAACATTGAACACGGAACATTGAACATTGAACATTGAACACGGAACATTGAACACCGAACACCGAGCATTAAATTTATAAACAGATGAACAAATATATTCATTCTTTAATATTGCTGACAATTAGTTTATTTCATTTATCCTGTCAGCAGGATCAGCAGAGCGATACCCTGTCGGGAGATGTTGTGCGGAATTCTACGAAAATAGAGTTTGAGCAAACCGAACATGACTTTGGTAACGTGATCGATGGTGAAATTGTGAGCTACAACTATAAGTTTGAAAATACAGGCGAATCGGATCTGTTGATTACCTCAGTAAATGCTGATTGTGGATGCACTGTAGCTGAATATCCTGAAGATCCTGTTAAACCAGGCGAAACAGGATATGTGAAAGTGCAGTTTAATTCGAGCAACCGCCGGGGCTTTAACGTAAAAAAAGCCACTGTCCTTTCCAATGCTACACCCAATAAGGTAGACCTTATTATTAAGGCCAGGGTTTATGGCCCCGATGAAAATATTAATTAAAAACAATAACTATGGATTTATTACATGTAATTTTACAATTCGGAGGTAGTGGTGAAGGTGGCGGCGGAGCCTCCAGCCTGATTTTTCTGGCACTGATAATTGTTGTCTTCTGGCTCTTCTTTATCCGCCCGCAAACAAAGAAAAACAAAGAGATGAAGAAATTCCGTGAAAATCTCGAAAAGGGACAACGTATTGTTACCATAGGAGGGATTCATGGAAAAGTTGTTGGCGTTGACGAAAGAACCGTGATGATTGAAGTCGAAGGTCAGAATAAACTAAAAATGGAAAAGGCTGCTATCTCCAACGAGTATAAAGAGGAAGATGCTGTCAACAACCAAAGAAGATAATACCAATCGAGCCATGATAAAAGGCTTGACACATACGCGGTTAATTATAATGAAATTTCAAACCGATGGCTAAGGAGCGGTTTACCTGGCAGTCTATTTTCAATAGAGTGCGGGTGCGGGATAAAAAATTCCGCACCCGTTTATCGGTCTTTGCCATTTGTGTGCTCATTGCTGTCTTTATGTGGCTGGTGATTAAGCTTAGTGGTAATTATTTTGCCGATGTCCATTATCCTATCCGTTTTGTTAATCAAACCGAAGGCTACCTGCTGACGGATTATTCCGACTCCGTGGCCATTGTCAGAGTTAATGCCAAGGGATTTAAGCTTTTAAACGCGAAATGGTTTAATGCTTCCAAAACCCTCGAACTGGATATTAACAATCTTAACACTAACCCTTATACCCGTTCCGATAACTATAATTTTTATGTCTTGTCCAATAAAGTTAGAGGTAAGGTAGAAGATGACCTGGCTAATATTGATGCTGTTGTCGATATTATACCGGATACCTTTTTTCTATTTATGGATAAAAAAATCCGGAAAAAGGTGCCTGTCAGACCTAAACTGAATATTCGGTATGATGCACAGTTTGAACCCTATAAGTCGCCTTCCCTTAAGCCTGATAGCATCTGGATTATTGGCCCTCAGCATATTATCGAATCCTTGAACGCTGTCAAAACAGAAGAACTTGAACTTTCAGGAGTGCAGAATGATGTGTCAGCAAGCTTAAAGCTGAGAATTCCTCAAGATGTAGAAGCTACGGCAGAAAAAACACAGCTCACCATTGATGTAGAGGAGTTTACGGAAAGAGTGATCGAAACTCCTATTTTACCCGAAGCGGACCATGGATACCAGGGGAATATTAATACTTTTCCAAGGAAAGCGACAGTATCTTTTTGGGTGGCACTGAAAGATTATGAGCGAGTTGATCCAGAGCAATTTGAAGTTATTGCCGACTTGCCTGATCCCGACGTCCAGGATGTTGATCAAGCCCTGCTTCGTATTACTCGCTTTCCAGCCTTTGTGAAAAAATTACAGGTAAGTCCGTCTTATGTCGATTTTTTAATCCATACCAATGAGGAGTGATCAATGCATTTTGGGCTTAACAGGTTCTATCGGTAGTGGTAAATCTACTGTGGCTAAGGTGTTTCTGTCTATGGGCATCCCGGTGTATTTTTCCGATCACAAAGCCAAACAGCTCTACTGGAAAGACAGTGTTAAAGAAAAAGTGAAACAGTTGTTTGGTGATGAGGTTTTTTCAGGCCACCAAATTGATGTTAACGCATTGGCGAGGGTAGCATTTGCTAATTCAGATAAACTCAACAAACTCAACCAGATCATTCATCCACTGGTTGCTGAAGATTTTGACCAATGGACTGAGCAGCAAAATACAAAAGCTGTTATTCAGGAGTCTGCGTTGGTTTTTGAGGCCGGACTAAAAGATCGTTTCGACTTCGTTATTACGGTATCTGCTCCAATGGATCTGCGGATACAACGCGTGATGCTTCGCGACCAGCTATCTAAAGATCAGGTAATGAAACGAATGGTACATCAATGGCCCGACCAGGAAAAGGTAAAACGGGCTGATTTTGTAATCGTCAATGATGGAAAACAACTCCTTGTTCCTCAAATTTTACAGCTGATGTCCAGTTTGTCTTTATGAACCTGGCCATAATCCAACTAAGGCGAAACAAACACCCAGATGATTAAATGGCGTAATGAGTAATGCGATAATGCGAGATGGCGACTTAAGAGAACGAAGAGACTTCAGCGAAAAAGTGAACAAAGAACCCCGTTAAATCTACTCCTATCGTCGCATTTAACGGGGCAAGCAAGGAACAAAGAACACGGAACAAGGAACAAAATTATAGACAGATGAACCGAGCCATGACAAAAACCTTAACACACACACGCATGAATAAATAAAATGAAAAGTGTATAGTTAAAAGATGATGTGTCATGGCGAGCTCCATCTGACCTATTTAATAAAAATTATAAACAGATGAAAGAGCCTGCAGACCAAAGCGGCGTCTGTATATTTAGCACAGCACTTTTCCCTCCTGTAGAGTATTTTGTATGGTTGGTTGAAGCTCAAGAGGTGTGGATAGAAGCTGCTGAGAATTTTAATAAACAATCCTATAGAAACCGGTTGATCATTAACACGGGTAACGGACCGCTATCAATGGTAGTGCCAGTGAAGCGTTTTCATCATCAGAAAACACCCATCACTTCCGTAGGTGTGGATTATGCTACACCCTGGCCTGATCAGCTATGGAGGGCCATCTATGCTGCATATAAGAATACACCCTATTTTTTGTTTTATCAGGATGAAATTCAGGCTTTTATTTATGCTCACCATGATTCTCTTTTTCAAATGAATATGAAGGCGATGGATATGGTGAAGGAATTTTTGACTTTGGATGTCAATTGTCGACAAACGGATGTTTTTGAGAAATCGTATGAGCATGCCAAAGATCTGCGTTATTGTATCCATCCGAAAAGAGCGGTAACTAAACAAATCGTTCCATACCTGCAGCCTTTTAGCGACCGCTTTGAATTTAATCCACGTGTTAGCGTACTGGATTTGTTGTTTATGCAAGGGCCCGAAGGATTATTAACACTCACAGAGAGCGCTAGGAGGGATACTCAATCCTGATATGATAGATATTGTGTAATTTTCGCTTTAAGATCTTTTTTGTTGTAGAAATCTCAGCCAGTGTAATATCCGCATTATAAAACTGATTTTCATCCATTTGTTTATCGATAATTTTATCTACCAGCTCATTGATGTTTTGCTCACTGGGATCATTTAGACTCCGGGAGGCAGCCTCTACCGAATCAGCCATCATCACAACAGCCGTTTCTCTGGAGAAGGGTTCCGGTCCATGGTACTGAAAATCCTGAAGTTCAATTTCAGTATCCGGATTTTCTTTTTGCTCCATATAATAGAAATACTCTACTTTTTTGGTCCCATGATGAGTCCGGATAAAGTCAATAATCTGTTCGGGCAAGTTATGCTTTTTGGCAATTTCCACACCTTCTGTTACATGATCAATCAAAATGCGGGCACTTTCATGGTTGCTGACTTCTTCATGTGGATTATAGTTGCCATTTTGATTTTCAATGAAAAACATGGGATTTCGCATTTTTCCGATGTCATGGTATAGGGCTCCTGTTCGCACCAGCAGAACACTTCCACCAATTATATGAATGACTTCCTCGCTGAGATTGGCTACCTGAATGGAATGCTGAAAGGTGCCGGGTGCTTTTTCTGCCAGTAAACGAAGCAATTTACTGTTGGAATCGGAGTACTCCATTAATGATACATCAGTAATCAGGCCTAAGAGCTTTTCTAAAATAAAGACCAGTGGATAGGCAAACATGGTGATTAATGCTGAGCCAGCAAACATGGCAAACTGCAATGGCTCAACAGTTTTAATGTCGGCTGAGGTGAGCAGTGTCATCCCGATATATGTTACCGAATAGGAAAGAAAAATGAAAATCGAAGTGATGAAAAATTGAGATCGCTTTTGTAAATCAACAATCGTTAAAATGGTTATTATTCCTGCAATAAGTTGTAAGAAAACAAATTCAAAACTGTTCGGAACAATGAAACTGATGAGGATTATTGCAATCAAATGTACAAATAAGGCCAGACGGGTATCGAAAAAAGCACGGATTACAATAGGCAAAATACAGATGGGCAATAAATAAATATATATAGTATCAAAGTTTTGCGTAATCCAACTGGTAAGAAAAACCATCAAAATGAGCATAAGCAGAATTAAAATGATTTTCCTGTTGTTGTCGAAGACATCTTTCCAGAAATAGAACAGAAACAGCACCAGCATGGTAATGGATATGGCAACCAGAATAAACTGTCCTGCAATAATGGAGTTGTATTTATAACTGCTCAACAAGCTTTCCTCATAGGTTTCCTTAAGCGAAACAAGCATTTGATAAGTCTCCTTGTTAACGGGTTGGCCCTGAGAAACTACAAGCTCTCCTTTTTGTACCATGCGGCGTGTCAGGGATATTTGGCTAAGGCGGTTTTCTTTTTCCTGCGATGTCTTTTGCTCGTCGTATTTGATGTTGGGCTTTAAAAAAGAAAGCAGTGTGGAACGTATCAATTCCTCATCATGGCTCTCTGGCTCTATGTTTTGTTTGATAAATCTTTGGGCACGTTCTTCGTTGAAAAATGACGAAAACTGATACTCGCGAGCAATATTGTCTTTTACCAATATTAAGGAGTTCCCATTAAACTGCTCCTTTATGTTATCCTCTATTTGCACATATCCGCGCTGACCAATACTGTCATAAAGCCATAAAAGCTTCTCCTTGTTTTTTTTATACTGATAGTCGACAAAAGGGATAGCAGGGTATTTGCTTTCCCATTGTTCCCGGAAGGTGGTGGTTAACGCTTCCCGCCTGGAAGGATATGCCTTTTTTTGATATTGATAATACGGACGCAGGTTTTCCAGCGCCTTTTCTTTTTCCTGCTCAAGGGTCTGTTGCGATTTCTTTATCGGAAAAGAAGTGGGGGCAATCAGGTCTTTATGCCGCCATGGCTTCCCTTGCTGAAATTCATACTTGAACTTTGTCTCGTTGGGAAAAAAATACACAATGGCGAGTATGGATAATAAGAACAAACTGATCTTATATATATCCTGATAATGATGTCGTATGTAGGATAAAAATGCTTTCATTTCTGGCTACGAATTTACGTAAAACATTATAAAGTTATCAACAAAAATCATTATTTCAACATAAGACTGCATCGAATGGCCCTGTTAGTGTTTATTTCTGTATTATCTTTGTAGTTTTGTTAAAGGAAACAAAAGGAAGTTGAAATAGTTGACCATTGAAAAGAATTGTTTATGACTTATGGAATAAATGTATTAAGCATAATAGCAGTAAGGGAAGCCCCCAGCGATAAAGCCGAAATGGTTAATCAATTGTTGTTTGGTGAAGTGTTTCAGGTGGAAACCATACAAAAAGGATGGGCCTATATTGCTTCAGCCCACGATAATTATAAAGGATGGATCGATAAAAAACAAATGGTGGGCATAGGCGAAGAAGAATACAAACGCCTGAGCGAATCTTCAATGAATGTTGCTGCAGATATCGTGCAAATTGTTCATAATAAATCTACAAATGATTTTATCTCAATAGTTGCCGGTAGTACAATACCTCAGGTAGATAAACAAATGGGTTTTACTATGGCTGGCCGAGATTTTGTCTATGAAGGTCTCAAAGGGGATCTGATTAGTGGTCAAATTCCCGGGTCAGTGACTTCTATTGCCGAGCTGTTTAAAGGAGCGCCATACCTCTGGGGTGGTCGCTCTATCTTTGGTCTGGATTGCTCTGGCTTTACTCAGATCGTTTTTAAGATCGCCGGCTATTATATCTATCGCGATGCCAGTGAACAAGCCACTCAAGGCGAGGATGTCGACTTTATCTCCAATGCCAGAGCCGGCGACCTGATGTTTTTTGACAATGAGGAAAACGAAATTATCCATGTGGGCATTTATATGGGGAACAATAAAATTATCCATGCGCACGGGAAAGTAAGAGTGGATATTGTCGATCATCATGGTATTCATGACCGCGATGCCAGAGTGTATACCCATAAACTCCGCCTGATTAAACGATACTTTTAACTGTTAACGATGGCTCTGGCTATTTTTTGATAGTCGATATAGTATAAAAACCTGACGGATAAACTGCTGAATTGAGGCTCTTCAAAAACCTGCTGAATGCTTGTTTTATAATGTTTGTAGGTGTTGTTGGTTTGTTCCAGTAGTTCATTTTTCCATACAATAGATATCTCACTTCCAGGTGCAAATGTCCAGCGATACGACACGTCTACATTAAAAGCATTAAAGTTAATGTCATAATCATCAGTGATTTGGGCTGGTGTTAGCGCTCCGTTTTCCAGTAAAAAGTAATATTGTTTATAATCTACCGTAGCCCAGTAATGCCTTACTTTCATGTTTATACTGTGTTTGACATTGAAGGCATAGCGTCCTGTAAAAGTATTGGTTAAGGTTTGCGTATATCGACGTCCAAAAATAATGTCGGGTTCCTGATAGGTGACAAAGCCCCGATAATTATAGGATTTGTCCAGTGATGAACCGAGCGTAACAAAAAGCTGATCACTTATCCTGATTCTGGGTGATAGGCTGAGCTTATAGCGGTTAGCATTCCATTCTTTTTGCCTGTCGTAATCGATATTTCCATCGAAAGCCAAAACTTTTCTATAGTCAGACGAAAGCCAAAATCCGGAAGACCAATAGGAAGGTTTGTTAAAAGGAGTGTAAGCGACCCTGGCTTCATAGTAATCCGTTACTTCTGTTGGGTATATAGAGAAATTTCCGCCAACGGATAAATGATTTCTGAATGTGCCATTGGTGTTTAAACTAAGGTTTAAATAGCTGTATGACCGGGGTTTGTAAAGCTCCTCATGGCTGATGTTTAGTGAGGTATTCCAGTTTAAAATTTTCCATACCGGGTTTAATATGCGATAGGTCATATTTAATTGGTTGTTGCTGTAATTGTTTTTTGCCAGATAACCCATGTCATTTGGATTATATTTTTTTGAAATGGTTTTGCGTTCGGCAGTAAACAAAAAATTACCCTTTTCTTTGCTCAAGTATACCTGATAATTGAAGCCCAGTTCTGTTTTCGAGAGCGGAGTATATTTGTGACTTAACAAGAACTTTCCTCCAAGACCGTATTTTTTGTTCGACTCCAGTAGTTTAAAAACCGTTCCACTAACATTGGCAGATTGCTGGTCTTTAAAAATTGTAGCATTGGTATTGACAAAGGTTACATAACTATTGTTTTTGAGATTTTGGTCTAATACAATCATATTGTAGTTGGTGAAGGCCTGGGTGTTGATCAGTCGTGTTTCGTTATTTAGCCCCTGTACTTTTGCGTATGTGTTGGATGTCATGGCGTTAAATACTCCGATGCCCAGTCCTTTTGAAGTCCTTCCGGATAATTTCGTTGCGTTAATAAGCTGTGTTTTGTCAGGGTTTTCTACAATGGTTTCTCCTGAATCTAATTTAGATTGGACATCATGATAATTTTGAGGTGTGTCTCCAATTCTGCGAGAATAGAAAATCCCGCCTTTGTTAAACAATTCCGTGCCTTCGGTGAAAAAAGGTCGTTTTTCGGAATACTGTACTTCGTAAGGTGTTAAGTTTAAGATAATGTCATCGGAAATAACCTGGCCAAAATCGGGTATCAAAGTCATATCAAGTGTAAAACTTTCATTAATCCCATATTTTAAGTCAAGTCCACCCTGGTAGGAATAGGACATATCCCGTTCTATACGATCGGCATAGGCTGAAAAATAGGGCGTAAAGGAAAGCCGGAGGGGCGGCTTTATGTTATTGATGTTTTCTAATATGGCATACTCATCAAACACGTTTGAAGTGGTTTTATCCATTTGTGTCCAGGTGCTCCATTCCCGATATCGGCGAATATTCCGCCAGATTGTAAATCCCCATTGCTGTTTTTCTTTTTGTGGAAATCGAATCGCCGACCAGGGGATGCTAAATTCTGCCACCCATCCACTGTCCTGAATAGATGTAGCAGAATGCCACACCGCATCCCAGTTTTTATCCGTGCCTGTCGAAGAATATTTCTCATCCGATTGCAGGTTGTCCGGAGTTACCTTAAACGCATAGCCGTTCATTCCATCAGCAAAGGGGAGGAAATCAATAGAAATATGGTCGGCGTTCAGGTCTTCAACTTCGTCTCGTTGTCCTAATTCACTGAGGATACTGTCGGGCTGAGGGTCATACATCATACAGGCAATATAAAGCGCCTGATCATCATATAAAATATAAAAGTGCGTATCGTAGCTGGCTTTTTTATGGTTACTTGGTTCATACATCCAAAATCCGTCTCCGGTTGCTGACTGTTGCCAAAGAGGTTCAATAACTCCATCGATTTTTGGCGGATTTTCCGTTCGTTGGGCTGAGTATGTTTTGGTGTTTTGTGCTAAGCCACTGACTGTCCAAAACAAAAATATTATAATCATCCATCTCATGCGCGCTCTATGGGTTTTGCTTATTTGTATTTTTACAACAGATTTTGGTCATACAAAATTAAAATAAATATATGAGTCCGGTCTAAAAACACGAAATTTATCACAGTCGCTGAAAATAAAATGTGACTTTTTAAACTGGACTCATACATTAAAGCAGACGAACTGTATGTAATTTACCTGCATTATGAAAGGAAAGTATAGCTAATTTCAGTCAAAATTATTATAGCCAACACGATACTGGCGATTAGCAGCGCCACTAAATAAACCGGAGTCAACTACAAATCTAATTTTGTTTGAATGGCCCGTATATCTTTTTCCAGTTTTTTTACAGCTTCAATCACTTGTTCTTTAGGTGTGTTGGGTTCAGGCACCTCTGCACTGATATAATGAACAAATTTCCAAACCTCACGGATATCCCTGGCATCAATATCGTAAGGTTCATACAGCGGATTCAGTGAATACAGCCGTAATTGTTGTCTTTCTTTTAGCTTGTTTTCTACAATCTTAAATACAACCCCATCGTCATTGGTAAGTATGATATAAGGCAATTCAGAGCGGATGCTCCGCCAGTTTTGGACGAATTCTCCTGTAACCCACGAGCCATGGGGGATAGGGAGCATAGAGTCGCCGCTAATCTGAAACGTACGGTATTTTTTTTCTTTTGACAGAAAGGGCATTTGGAAAGTGGGCAGGACTTTTAAATATTCCGGATCGGCATATCCTGTACGATAACCGGCCTTGGCCTTTTCATTGATTAACTCAATGTTTTCATTGTTGTCCTGATCTACCGTGGTGGCCAGGACGCGAATCTGACTCCCTGTGATGTATGTGTCATAACCCCGCTGTAGTTGCGATAACTGACTCTCTGGCAATGTTGTCAGGTCTGTCTTGATCAGTGTGTCAACAGCAATGTTGTAATATTTGGAAATAGCAATGAGCGTTTCTAAACTGGGTTGGGCAATTTCATTCTCGTAACCTGACAAGGTAGAGCGCTTGATATCCAATGTTACAGCAACATCATCCTGTGTGCGTTTTCTGTGCTTTCTTAAAAATTTGATGTTCTTACTAAAAGTGCTCATAAGTATAATGATTAGTATTATATCAAAATAATGATTTATATTTTGACAAATTTAATGTATGTTTTTTTGTTTTCCAAGTTTTATTTGTTTATATTTTTGATTTTTATGTTCCCAATAATTGTAAGGATGATTTCGCCATGAAACAGCATCTTTTATCCACAAAGTTATTTATTATCATCAGCGTGTATTCCGCCTTTGGCAAATCATGGCTCGGTTCATTGACACAAAACTGCTTTTATAAACTTTTACGCTGCCTGATTTTTTCATTCCCTTTTGCTACGTGTATCTTTTCGCCGGTATATGGATCCACTTCAGTATAATACATTACTGTAGCCAATGTCATTGGAGTGGGCGTAAAGTCTTGTATTTGGTCAGTGATAAGGTTTAGCTTTTTTGTGCGCCTAACCAGCTTTTGCATATCCTCTGTTTTACATGCCGGGTGACCTGAAATGAAATAGGGAATTAGTTGCTGATTCAGATTAAGCTCTTTGTTTATTTGCTTAAACCTTTGATACATTTCTTCAAAGAGGCTAAAATCAGGTTTTCGCATCTTGCTTAATACTTTGTCTTCGGTATGCTCCGGAGCTACTTTTAAACGGCCGGAAACATGATGCCTGACCAGTTCGTGGAAATATGCTTCAGCTTGCTTTTTGTATTTATCCCCTGATCTGAAAATCAAGTCATACCGGATTCCGCTGCCAATGGTGATATTTTTTACTTCCTGGTTTTTTCTGAAACGTTGATAAAGCTCGATCAAAGGTGTATGGTCTGTGTTCAGATTTCTACAGATCGAAGGATATATGCAGGAAGGGCGATTGCATTTTCTGCAAATGTTCATATCCACCGGCCGCATACCATACATATTTGCTGAAGGACCGCCAAGATCGGTGATATGGCCTTTAAAATCCGGCATTTGGGAGATTTTGTTTATCTCTTTGCTTATGGATTTTGCTGACCGGCTTTGTATCCACTTTCCCTGATGCGTTGCAATAGTGCAAAAGGCACAGCCACCAAAGCATCCACGATGAATATTTACCGAATGCCTGATCATTTGATAAGCAGGTATATCGCCTTTTTTTTGATATCGTGGGTGAGGAAGACGTGTGTACGGAAGATCATAGACGCGGTCCAGCTTTTTCGTTGACAGGATTTTTTCCGGCGGATTGGTGATAAGCCACCGGTCATTAACCTGCTGAATAACGGGCTTGGCTTCCAGTGAATTCGCGTTTTGCTCTATGGCAACAAAGTTATTGGCAAAAGCCTTTTTGTCCGACAGGCATTTTTTATGACTGTTTAATTGCAGGTAATCGTCAAAATCCGCAGGATACTCTGCTAAAATCTGGGTTTGTGGAATATCGCTGATTTCCTCAATTTTTCGACCTTTTGATAATTCATCAGCAAGTTTGACTATAGGGTATTCAGCCATGCCATAAATCAGTATATCAGCCTGGCTATCAACCAATATTCCCGGCAGCAGTTTGTTCTTCCAGTAATCATAGTGAGTAAACCGTCGCATAGAGGCTTCAATACCGCCAATAACAACAGGTATTTGAGGGAACATCTTTTTGATGATATTTGAGTAAACGATTGTTGGATAATCGGGACGGAAACCAGACTTGCCGCCGGGGGTGTAGGCATCGTCTGAGCGTAATCGTTTGTTGGCGGTGTAATGGTTGACCATGGAGTCCATGTTTCCTGCTGAGACACCAAAAAATAAGCGGGGTTTTCCCAGTTTACTAAAATCACGCAGATCATCGCGCCAGTTCGGTTGAGGAATAACAGCAACCTTATAGCCGTAAAATTGCAATATGCGCGCCAGTACAGCGGTTCCAAACGCAGGGTGATCAACAAATGCATCACCGCTGAATAATATGATGTCAGCCTGTTTCCAGCCTAAAGACTGCATCTCTTTGGCTGTAGTAGGAAACATATACGTATTGGAATTATCCATGATGCAAAAGTATGCTTTTTTAGAAATTCATCTGGAACCTAAAGACCTGTCAGTGTCCGACCGAAGGGAGGTCCTGACAGGTCTGGTTATACAAGGCTTTGGTAAAGATAGGCGATGTTCGGAAATGAATGGATGAGGCCGGTTTAAAAAGTCTTCAAACTGCTGATTTTTATCGTTTTTACCCCTAACCCTTAAAGGGAGACCGCTAAAAATCAGCAGTTTGAATAAGTCCCCTTTAGGGGATTTAGGGGTCTTAAGGCTTTTTAGACTGACTTATGGATAAATCTAAAGCCTGAGCTGAATGCTGACAATTTCGGCTTTGCTGCCGATTTTTACTGGAGGACCCCAGGTTCCTGCACCACTGGAGGTATAAGTATGAAGCTGTCCAAATGTTGTGTGTCCGTAGTCATTCAAAAACAAAGCTTTGGTAATCATACCTAAAGGCCAAAGCTGTCCATGATGAGTATGGCCTGACAATAGCAGGTCGATATTTTGTTGACGGCTTTCTTCTATCGTTGCTGGTTGATGATCAAGTAGTATACGCGGCAACGATGAGTTGAGGTTACGGGTGATCTGTGCTAATGGCTTTCTCGGTTTTCCTCTGAATCTTTTACTTTCTATATCTTCTCTTCCAATCAAATAAAAACTACTGTCTATCAGTATGGCAGTGTCACGCAGAAATTGAATGTTATATCGTTTCAGATATGATACAGCCTTTTCCACTCCGCCGATGTATTCATGGTTTCCTGTGACAGCATAAATCCCAAGAGGGGGTTTGAGCACCTCCATTGGCTGAAGGCTGTTATGACGAATTACGGCTTCAAGATCGCCGTCTACCAGATCGCCGGCAATCATGATAATATCCGGGTTTAAACCTTGAATACGGTGAACAATTCGACTGAATTGCTTCTTTTTGATCATGCTGCTTAAATGAACATCCGAAATTACAACTGCATGTATGTCTTGATATGCTGCAGCCTCCGGATTAAAATTGATGTTCAGATTTGTAGTCTGTACATTTTGAGCATTGTAATAACCATATAAAATCAAACCACTAATGAAAATTAATAGTGTATAAAAGCCAATACGTTTGAAATATGCCTGGTAAAATAATCCGGGAAACCATTTTTTGATTCGGTTTGACAGTCTGAAAAAAAAGATAAGCAAACTGCTTAAAAATGAATATAACAGAAAAGCCAGCCAGAATGATCCTATCCATAACAATATTTCACTAAATATTGACGGAGCTTGCTCTTCCAGTATTCTACCAGCCGGAAAGGTAATCGACAGAATCCAGAAAAACCAGGTGTAAACCTGTTTTGACTTTCGTGTATCTTCAAAAGCCAACCTGCCGTGGTGATAGACAAACCAGTTTCCGGCAAAATAAACGATTAGTACAATACTAAAAAAAATCAGGAATTGCATTTTTGTTGATTAACAATTTCTAACATCAACACCCAAGTCAAAACATTGTTTTTATAGGTTTGATTTTTTGAGTTGTGAAAAAAATTCCTCAAAAACTGGACACGTACACCTAAAATGATTAAATTGTGGTCGGAAAAATGACGAAAAATTAATCAAAATCACAAAAAGGCATTTGGTGATTGTCAATATGCATCAAAGAAAGTTCGACATACAGCAGCCGCGCAACGTCCTTCATCTGGACCTGGATTCGTTTTTTGTGGCGGTGGAGCGCTTGCGGGATTCGCGCCTGAACGATCGCCCGGTAATTATCGGCGGGCTGTCGGGGCGGGGTGTGGTTTCTTCCTGTAGCTACGAAGCCCGGCGCTTTGGCGTGCATTCGGCCATGCCCATGAAGATGGCGCGGCAGCTTTGCGGTGATGCCGTTTTTTTGCGCGGTGATATGGAAGCTTACACCCAATATTCCCGCCTGGTAACGGACGTTATCCACGAAGAAGCGCCGCTGTATGAAAAAGCATCCATCGATGAACATTATCTGGATGTGACGGGCATGGACCGCTTTTTTGGACTGATGAAATGGTCGCAGGAGCTGCGGCAGCGCATCACAAAGGAGACCGGCCTGCCTATCTCCATGGGTTTGTCTGTAAACAAGACGGTCTCAAAAATTGCTACGGGCGAGGCCAAGCCCAATGGCGAACTGTATGTGGAGCAGCCGCGGGTGAAGCCGTTTCTGGCGCCGCTGTCCATCCGTAAAATCCCTATGGTGGGGAAGGAAAGCTTCCGTCTGCTGCGTTCCATGGGCATTGCCCGTGTGAGCACCCTGCAGGAAATGCCGCCCGACATGATGATGCAGGTGATGGGCAAAAACGGACTGATGCTTTGGAAAAAGGCCAACGGCATCGACAATACGCCGGTAACGCCGTATTCCGAGCGCAAGTCCATCAGCACGGAGACGACTTTTGAAAAAGATACAACGGACATTCACCACATCCGGCAGTTGCTGGCCGGGATGGTGGAAAAACTGACCTACGATTTACGCAAGAAGCAAAAGCTTACTTCGGTGATCACCGTAAAGATCCGCTATGCCAATTTTGACACCCACACGCGGCAGAAGCGAATTCCTTACACGTCCTTTGATCATGTGTTGATAAAGCTGGCGCAGGAGCTGTTCGACGAGCTTTATCAGCGGCGTATGCTGCTCCGGCTGGTGGGTGTGCGCCTGAGCGGCCTGGTCGGCGGGACACAGCAGATCAATATGTTTGAGGATACGCCTGAGATGATCAGCCTGTATCAGGCCATGGACCGCATGCGCAATCGTTTTGGCAGAGATGCAATACAGCGGGCCGCAGGCGCGAAGGAACTAAAAAAAAGAAAATCATGCTAAAAAATATATATAGTCATTTTACGATGCGACGAAAAACAGGTGGACAGCAAAAACCTTTTGATCCAATAGATTTAAATTGTATATTAAACGTATAACAATTTTTATAGTCTTTCAATAAATATGGATGGTTTTATCAAAAGCATTCCAAAACAAAAACAAAATTTAAAATAACTATATTATGAAACGCTTAAGGATAAAAATACCAGTTTTAATCGTCGGTTTAGTGATAAGTTTTGCACCTCTTCAATCGCAGGTCTGGAATCAAATCGGCTCTGATTTTTATGGCCTTGGCGAATACTCGACAAGTTTAAGTGCCGATGGTTCGGTTGTTGCTATTGGAAGTAGTGGATATAGCATGGGGTCTGGTTCTGTGCATATATTAAAAAATCAGGGCGGGACATGGAGTCAGATCGGTAATACTATCGATGGGGAAGCAAAAGGAGATGAATTTGGTTGGTCCGTAAGTTTAAGTGCCGATGGCTCGGTCGTAGCTATTGGTGCACCTTTTAATTATGGAAATGGGCCTGAAGCCGGCCATGTACGTATATATGAAAACCAAAGCGGAACCTGGAGCCAAATAGGTGGTGATATTGAGGGTGATACAGCTATGAACAGATTCGGTTTTTCTGTAAATTTAAGTGCAGACGGCTCGGTCGTAGCTATCGGTGCCCCTTTCTATAACGCAAATGGTCCTCTTTCCGGCCATGTACGTATATTTGAAAATCAGGGCGGTAACTGGGTGCAAATAGGTGATGCTATTGAGGGTGAAGCAGCAGAAGACAGGTTTGGCTGGTCCGTAAGTTTAAGTGCCGACGGCTCAACCGTGGCTATCGGGGCACCTAGGAATGACGGAAACGGGATTAATGCAGGTCATGTGCGTATATTTGAGAACCACCATGACAGCACCTGGAGTCAGGTCGGCGGTACTATTGAGGGGGAAGGGTTAGGCGGTTCCTCCTTAAGTTTAAGTGCCGACGGTTTCGTTATAGCCGTTGGAGGGCCTGCTGGAAATACCGGAAATGGTTATAGCACAGGACATGTACGTGTGTTTGAATATCAGGGCGGTATATGGAGTCAAATCGGTAGTGCAATTAAGGGAGAGACAGCAGGGGATTATTTCGGCGCTTCCGTAAGTTTAAGCACCGACGGCTCGGTCGTAGCTATTGGAGCTCCCTGGAATGCCGGAAACGGCTATGATGCCGGTCACGTAAGTGTATTTGAAAATCAAAGTAGCTCCTGGAGTAAAATCGGTAATACTATAGAGGGAGATACTATACATGTGCAATTTGGCTGGTCTACTAGTTTAAGTGCTGATGGATCGGTCGTGGTGATTGGAAGTAGTGGATCAGGTTATGTACGGATATATGAAAATTCAACGGTAAGTAGTAAGCCCTTACAACAACAGAGTTTTTCGTTTTACCCCAATCCAACAACAAACAGTTTTAAAATAAAAGGTTTAACCACAGAATCAGAGGTGAATAAAATCGAAGTGTTTGATGTATCAGGGGAAATGGTTTTTTCAAAAGAATACAACGATGATTCTCCAATAGTTAACATTGGAAGTCTGACACCCGGAATTTACTTTGTCAAGTTAACTGCACAAGGACAATCAGCAGTCCGGAAAGTGGTTAAATTATAAAAATCAAAAGGTGCAGCGGGCCACAGGCGCGAAGGAACTGAAGAGGAGAAAACCATGTTGCTGAATGTGCATTCGTATTACAGCTTGCGATACGGTACAATGTCGCCGGAGGCGGTGTCTGACAAGGCCAAAGCCCTGGGCTGGGATGTTTTGCCGCTCACGGACATCAACACCACCATGGGCGTGCCGGAGTTTTACCGCATTTGTAAGGATAAAGGCATACAGCCGCTGGCTGGCGTGGACCTGCGTGAAGGCGATACTCAGCTTGCCGTGCTGATGGCCCGCAACCAGCGTGGTTTGCTTAGCATCAACCGCCTGCTGACTGCCAAAAACTGGGAAGAGCAGGATTACCGCAGCGGCTTAAAGCTGTTGGAGGAAGCGGAAATCATTTATCCTTTTGAGTCTGCA
>JBNJHE010000057.1:0-16810 GCA_051748205.1 Bacteroidota bacterium
GGAGATATATGTTCTCTTTTTGTTGATTAAGCTGGCTAATTGTTCTTGAGTCGATTTTTTTCTTCCCGGGCTTTTCTTAGGAGTAAACCAATTTTATATGACTCAAAATCAAGGCCCAATTCATCACGACGTTCTGTTCCTTTTTCGCCGTATACTTTTTTATTTATTTCTGACCAACTTTTTGTATTGATCAAAAACGTATAATATTCAGGAAAGTGAAAATATCAGACCTGTCAGAATTTTAATATTTTTTGACTGTACACCGTATCGTCTGAAAATAATCTGATAAAATAAACTCCGCTAGAAATATCTGTAAGGTTAATTCGAATAGAAGTTTGATCAGGTTTTACATGACCACTGATCAACTTTTTTCCATTTATATTAGTTAGATGATATTTTCCAGGAAGCGGTTTTGGCATTTCAATCGTGGTAGTATTATGACAGGGATTTGGAAATACCGGGAGTATTTCATATTGGGTGGTTTGTGTTGATGCATTGATATCAATACCATGATAGACATAAACTGCACCCTGGTATTGTGTGTTTATTTGATTTGGAGCGCCTATGATAACATCGCTGCAGTTGTCACCATTCACATCGGCTGCAGCTACACTAGTTCCGTAAAAGCTATGTTTTTTCTGTCCTATCGTTTTCCAGGCTTCTGTGGTGTCGATGCCTCCGGAATTACCAAGATAAGCAAAGGCTGCTCCGGTGTTTATGCCGGCATTATTCTCATAATTACGTGCGCCCACAATGATATCACTATACCCGTCATTATTCACATCAGCAGCCATCGTTACACTAAAGCTGAAATAATCCAGAACCTGATCATTCGTGACTGTCCAGTCAACAGTAGTATCCAGGCTTCCGTTGCTTCCATGCATTCCATAAATAATGCCCTGATTATTGTTTTTTGAAGTTTCTCCGATGATCAGGTCATCAATGCCATCATTATTGATATCTCCATCACCGGCAATTCTTACATTATCAAAGTTTCCCGTAAAGGTCGGAAAGCGTTTTGTCATTTTATTTGTTGTATCCAAACCACCGGAAGATCCGAAATAGACGTCAAGGATTTGATATCTGTTATAATTGGAAGGATTTTCATATTTTGTACCTAAAGCCAGGTCATCATAGCCGTCGTTATTCAAATCTCCTGCTTTTTGAGCAGAACGACCTGTCATTCCATATTGTTCCCGGCTTTTTATGATCAAATCAGGGGTATAGGAAAATTCACTTCCGTTGGAATAATAAATAAAAACTGCGTCCTGATAGGAGAAATCAACGTTATAATTTTGAACATTTGCCATGATATCATCATAGCCGTCACCATTTACATCACCAATGCCTTCAATGTTAGAACCCAATTTATAAGCTGCTGAATTTCCGGAAGTATACCACACAGGATATGTTGTCAGCCCGTTTGCAGAACCCAAATAGAGATATATAATCCCTTCCTGGTTTTCCCCGCCTGACCATAAAGGAGCACTCACTAATATATCATCATAACCGTCATTATTGACATCAAGATTGCCATCAATGTCGTAACCATAACGGCAGGACTGTTGCTGACCTGTTTTTTCCCAGGCTGCAGTTGTCTCCAATCCAGTTGAACTACCGTAATATACCCATACTTTTCCTGTATAATTGTTAAATGATCTGGAGCTTACAATAATGTCTTCATAACCATCACCATTTACATCGCCTGCTGATGCAACGGCGTGTCCGATACCCATTAGACTACTTCCGGCTAATTTTTGCCAGTTTGGCGTGGTTTCAATGGGGCTGTTGGTTTGTGAGAAAACCATGTGACAGGAACTTAGGAATAGTAAAAGGATTATAAGCTTTTTCATACCGGTATTTATTTGCTGCTTCAAAAATAATAATAATTCGCTGCAATGATACGGCTAAGGATTTTGCCCGGTATTACTTGTTTTCGCTGAGGCATTTTCTCATCCACATTAAAATTGACAAGCGTTTTAAAGTGCGCTGCAGTATGATGTGTTAATTCGTAATCTTTCAGAAATTCAGCAAGGTTCATAACCTTATTGTGATGCATTTGTTTCACAAGTATTCCGGCAATTTGGGTATACAGGGAAAAATTAAACATAAGATGTAGTACAATTGTTTGAAAATTTTGAATAAACCTAATGCTAATGCGCCACTACTTTCAAACCGATGATAGATGCAATGAGGGTGAACATGAAAAAGACACGCCAGAAGTTTGCGGGATCGTCAAATACCAGAATTCCGATTAAAGCTGTACCCACAGCGCCAATACCGGTCCATACGACATAAGCAGTGCCTATTGGCAAGTGCTGTGTTGCTTTAATTAAAAGCGACATGCTAATGAGCAACGCTATAGCAAATCCTCCATACCACCAATACATTTCATTTCCGGTGGTTTCTTTGGCTTTTCCAAGGCAAAAGGCAAAAGCAACTTCAAAAAGGCCGGCTGTGACTAATATGATCCAGTTCATGTTTTTGCGCAAAGATCAGAAATCCTTTTGATTTTTGCTTATCTTTTTCATATGCCCGATCATATTTAAAACGCTGCATTTAATGCCTTCAGATAAGGGCTCCAGGTATTGCTCTTCAGTCAAAAAATCTATTTCGTTTGCCAGTTCGGGATGTTTTTCAACGCTCTTAACGATGAGTCGGAAAGCTACCTGACGCACGGAGGGCTGCCGCCCTGCCTGTTCCCAGGTGCTAATGGCCAGATCAAAAATCTTACCTTCCTCATCGTCCCCGGGTTGCATCTGTAACAGTATTTTCATCAGCTCACGGATGTGGCCGTCGCTTTTGCCGGGGATGCTGTCTGTAATGGCTTCTATATGGCTTTTTACGCGGGCATCATCCTTATTCATGCTGTGG
Organism: Bacteroidota bacterium; assembly: GCA_051748205.1. Taxonomy (GTDB): domain Bacteria; phylum Bacteroidota; class Bacteroidia; order Bacteroidales; family PWNQ01; genus PWNQ01. The sequence continues at coordinate 2,875 of JBNJHE010000057.1, forward strand.
TTAACCAACCAGGCAGCACGCCATGAATATTGCTCTTCGTTTAACATGGACAATTGCAGCGCTTCATCAAATGCTTCAGGATGATCCTCCATGAAGCGAATCATCTCTTGTTTAGAAGACCGGGTTAATAATATGTCTCTCAGATTTGCTGGCATTATTTTTCAATTGGTCGATATTAATTCTCATGGTTAATGTAAAATACTTATCTGTTTTTGATACGATACAGGGCATACATATCCTGTGTCTACGTTTATTTGATACCGAAACAAAATTAAAGGAAATGGATAGTTAATACCAATCCCAGCTTTTAACAAATTTTGCTATATTGTTTTCTACGACAAACTGCCAGTAGCGATGATAAATGCAACCTGACATGCAATCACCTCTGTCAATGCTAAAGGTTATAAACGCTTTGATGTTTTGTTTATCGATGGTTATGGTGTTGCCATCACTATTATTATCTGTTGGATTCGATTTTTTTTCTACCGTAAAAAGGTTTTTGCTATTGTTATACATTTATAGCTTGATCATTTTTTGTGTTTGACTGTTTGTTTCGGATGTATGGCAGACAAAATATATGCCTGGACGAAGAGCAGAAATATCAATTGTTATTGTGCTGTCGGTTAGTTTTTTCCGATAAACAACTTGTCCATTCAGGTTCGTAATTCTTAATTTTGATCCTTTCTCCAGTCCATTGAATTTGATTTTTAAAATATTAATACAAGGATTTGGATAAATCTGAAAATTCGCACTTTTGCTTTTTAGATTTATCTGTGAGGGGACTTCATCAATTCGGGCAAAAAAACCATCTCTTGCGTTAAAGGCGGTTATACTGTGAACACCAAAAGTTGCTGTCTGATTAAACCACCCCGATAAATAAACGTGCTTATTCCAGGCTATATCCATGCCGGTATCATAAAGTGTTCCTCCGGCAGGAATTATCCATACAAGGTTACCACTGCCATCGAATTTAGCTGCAAAAATATCTGCAATACCACTGGTTGAAAACAAGGTGTCATTTTGATATTTGACATTTCCATTGAAAGATCCCCCAATATACAGATTATTGCTGTGATCTATGGTTAAACATGTGCTTTGGATATTAAAAACTTCAAAATATTGTCTGGCCCATAAAAATGTTCCATCACGATCGTATTTGGAAATGTAAAAATCAATATTTCCATCAGCAATCAATGTAGTGTCATTAAGGTTAAGCGTATCATCAAAATAATCGGTTACATAAAGGTTTTCTGAATTATCCGGTATTATGGAGGTGTTATAAGAATATGCTTTACTGCCGGCTATTTGCTTGATCCAGATTCGATCACCGGCATTAGTTAGTTTTAAGATAAAGTTGTTCATGTTGTTATGAGGTACTAAAACAGTGTCGGCAATTTGAATGGTATCCTCAAACCATCCTGTCACAAAAAGATCATCTGCATTGTTGACTTTTACAACATTTCCGTTATCAGCGCTGCTGCTGCCGTAATTATCAACCCAGATGAGCTGACCGTCCTGACTGTATTTTGCTATAAAAGCATCAATACCTCCATAAGATATGATAGTATCCGACTCAAAAACTGCTGTATCGCGAAATGATCCGGTAATAAATATGTTGTTGTTTCTGTCGATGTCAACAGAGCGTCCGCAGTCCCACGATGATGGTTGATAACTTGAGTAATTTCCCCCTGCTGTCCTGGCCCATAAAAAGTTCCCGTTGTTATCATATTTTGCCAAAAAAATATCTGTATCACCATGAACATAGAAACTGGTGTCACCAATTTGAACAATACCGCTTCCACCAATCAATCCAGTGATGATGAGATTATTGGAATGATCAATCTTAATCCTGTAGCTGAAGTCAGAATGGGCACCACCTATTTGTTTTGCCCATATAAAATTGCTATTCTTATCATACTTCGCAATGTAGATATCGCTGCCTCCATTGCTAACAAGAGTATCCGGACCTAATATTATTTCGCTGTATAAGTTGCCTGTTACATAAATATTTTCATAAGTATCTGTTGTCAGAGAGTGACAATATTCATAATTATTTGACCCTGCCTGCTGAACCCATGCCCATTCTGCCTGCTGCGTTTGCGCGTAAAACGGTAAGACCAATATGAAAATCCAGGATAAAAATTGTTTGTTCACAATGCTATAGTTTTAAATACCAAAGATAAAGTTTTCTAAGATACTAATCAATACAATTCTATATTTCATTTATTTCAACCAATATTGTTGTCATGTCAAAGGAAGATTCCAGGCAGAATAAGGAATCGTCACAAAAGCTTTCGGGTGAGAAATCTTCCTGATTTTATTGGTGTTTTTATTTGTCATGCTTGTGTTGTAGGTGGGGGCATTTCTAAGTAGAGAAGGTGCATGCCCTGTTACCTAGTATGTCCTCAATGATAAAACCCTGCAAACGGGTTGCGATGATTGCATTAACTACCTGATATCCATCTTGCATAAAATTATGTAATTCATTAAATGCGAGTAAAAATAATTAAAAAGGCGAAAATGAACTAAATATTTAGTGCAGGTAGTTTTTCAGTGAAGTGTTACTAATTTTTCGAAGAGGAAAGAATGAGCATCTTGTCTAATAAGAGTCTGTCTCTAAAGATGAGTGTTTGGTTAAGGATGTTCGAGATCACAGCCTGTCCGCATTTATCGGGGTTGTGCGAACCGAACGACGTGAGCTCTTAGCTTGCGGATTTGAAACCTGTCTTTAACGGTGTGGCCATTACTGCAGAGGAGCGAAATTGTAAATTTCGCTCAGCATTATCACACAGCATCTCGCCATGCAAGGAAGGATAGTTTAGCGATTATATCTAAGCCGAATTTGTAATCCGGATTTAACAGTTCGGTTATTTATCTGAAGTGAGCCATTTGCCGGATCAATTTTCCCAGTATAATGACAATCCCAAAAATAAGCGAACTGGGTAAAAGCTTCTTTCATATTCCTCTATTACCGGGACAAAGCCTATGTAGGTGGATATAAAAGGAGAAATGCCTAATCCTTTATAAAGCGCTATGTTATAACCGGCAGAAATATTTAGCCCGATATTGTATTGGTTGTTGAGTTCCCTTAAGCCATCTTCAAAAGGATAATATGTTATCCCCTGGGACATATTCCATATCTCTGATGTGCCCTTAATGGTTTCATTCAGCAGGGAAGACCCCTCTATGCCTGCTTTTAGACTAAAGTTTTTGTTTACAATGCTCAATGGATAGACAACGAAACTGATTAATTGCTTTTGATACGTTATATTTGTAATGGCACCACATCCAATAGCACCGGTTTCGTTGTAATAATCCCCGGAAAAGCTGTGATAGCCTATACCATACCCAAAAGGCCAGTTGCCGATTGTAAGCTGGTCAATGGTAAACTGTAACGAAAATCCCATATCCGATTCTATTTGTGAATTTATATGCGGATTATTCGAAATTTTACTCCAGTGAATTTCCTTGCCCGCCATCGCATCAAAACTTATTTGCTGGGCGGTTAAAAAAGTTGCCGCAGAAAACAAAACAATGATTAAAAATAAATTTTTTTTCATGGAACCAGGATGTTGATAAACCACAAAGTTAATAAAAAAACATTAGTAAGTCAATAAGATAATCGATAAAGTGGCTTTATAAAAAAAGACTGTTTTTGATTTTATTAAAAATATATGTCTGCCAGCTTTTTTACAATATCTACGCGTTTTGCGGATGAACCATAATTATGAAGATACTGAATTACCTAAGATATTTACGTTGAAAGCAGAGCTTCAATGATAATAGAACATACTTAATATTATTGGAAGTTCTACCTGTTTTAATCCGTTAAATATTCAACGAAGCGACAGGGGAGGTCTTCTGATTTCAAGAAGTTATGTATATCAGTATGTGTAGTATTTTTTTCACTTCCCTGATGGGTGCCACCTGGTCTAATGTTCCGGCAACCAATAGTATTTCCGTATTTATTTGATCCATATTATCAATCGAAAACAAGTCATCATAAGCGGAATGCTTGTTTTTGCGTGCTTCCCTTACGGGAGTTCCGATTTTATAAAACGGCTGATTAATGTCCGGCATGCCGTCAAGATTAGTTTTAATATTGGTCTCATACGTGAAAGTTACAGTCCAGGGCCGATATTTTTGAGTCAAACGGATGTAATGGTCAACCTTACCCACCATCGCAGTATATTGCTGTAGAAGCTCTGTCTCATTTTCGCTCAGCGTTTATGCACAGCATTTATCCATGCATGCAAGAAACATTAGTTTAGCGATTATAGCTAAGCCAAATTTGTAATCCGGCTTCAATATTTTTTCATTGAATCCGATTCTATGATCTGTCAATCAAATCATAACCTACTGATATGGAAAAGCTATTTTTCCAAAACCCATGAGATTGTAGGACTAAAAAGTCAAATGAACGACTTATACCAATCCAATAGTTATTATAGGCAACGCCTAAACTTATTCTACTATCAAAGACATAAGCCAAACTAAATCCATATCCAAAGGATAAGTTTTTATCGTGGAAATACTCCTGATCGGGTTTGTATTCTCCTGTTACAGTATTACTATCGAGATCCGTTACTCTTAGGTAAGTGTTAAAATTTCTACTAAATCCGTATCCAGCTATTAAATTTACATACATATAAAAATTATGTTTTCTGTAGGCTAATAAAGGTTTAAACAAAAATCTGGATTCTTCGCCTTCAAAAAAAAGCTCAGCTTTTGCAGAAGAGAGAATTTCGGTTGATAATGATTTAAATTTATTTTGGGTGTATTCTATACCAAGACCAATGTGTAAATTTGTATATGTTGGAGCAAACAAGTTAAGATTTAAACCAAATTGAGGTCGTAATTCATAATTAGCTTTTGCATTCTGTAATTCGTGGAAAATGGGATAGTATTGGCTATATTCCCAATAGTTTCTATAATCATAGAAATTATAAAGACTTAGAGGGCTACCAGTTGAAATAGTTGAATTATAGTTAAATAATACTGAAACTTCAACTTTGTATTTTCGATGTCTGATGTCATCTCCTGTTGCGAATTGTCCCCGGCTAAAATGATAAGTTGACATCATTAATAAAATTAGTAGTATAGTTTTCGAAGGCATCTATTTTCGGGTTTTAAATATTATGTAAATATTAGAAACTGAAGTTTCCGAGCAAAATATTCAGAAAACAATGAGTATTTTTTTTTGTTTCCAAACAATTTTGGAGTCCGGTCTAAAAACTATTTTTTGAGCCCAGACATAATATTATTATTATGTTCAAATATACATAAAACTTTTTTAGACCGGCCTTATTACTGTTAACATATAAATTTTCCGAAAATTCCGGACCGGGCTCATCTATTCGTCAGCATCCATCAAATCGGGGCGTCGTTCGCGGGTGCGTTTTTCTGACTGTTGCTGTCGCCATTCGGCGATTTTTTGATGATTTCCTGACAAGAGTATATCCGGTACTTTCATGCCTTTATATTCTAAAGGTTTAGTATAGACGGGCGGTGCCAGCAGTCCGTCCTGGAACGAGTCGGACAGGGCAGAGGTTTCATCGCCGAGTACACCCGGAATCAGTCTGACAATGGCATCGGTAAACACCGCAGCGGCCAGTTCTCCTCCCGACAGCACATAGTCGCCCAGCGAAAGCTCGTGGGTGATATACCTGTCGCGGATTCGTTGGTCGATGCCTTTGTAGTGTCCGCAGAGGATGATCAGGTTTGTTTGGGTAGAGAGCTCATTGGCAGTGGTTTGCTGAAATCTATTGCCGTCAGGGGTCGTATAGATCACAGCATCATAGCTGCGCTCTTGCAGAAGCGATTCCAGGATGGCTGCTACCGGCTCTATACGCATCACCATGCCGGCGCCGCCACCATAGGGATAATCATCAATGCTTCCGTATTTGTTTACCGGATGCTTGCGGGGATTATGAAAAAATATCCCGACCTTATCTTTTTCCTTTGCACGTTTGATAATTGAATGCTCAAACGGTCCTTCAAACATTTCAGGGAAAATTGTGATGATATCGATGCGCATGGTGTTTTTGCTTTCTTGATTGTGACAAAGATAATAAGACTCCGATTGTTCCACGACAAAGCTGCGAAATCTTTCCCTATAGATCTTTTGGTTTTATAAATCAGGAGGTTTTCGCAGATTTTTTTTCTCGCTTTGTTGTTTCTTTTTTTCCAGACGTTTTTCTTTCATTCCAGCCGGGGGAGTAGTCTTTTTTCTTTTTTTGACAGGCTTAAGACCATTTTCCAATAAAGCATAGAATTTTTCAATAGCATCTTCGCGGTTAGCAGCCTGGGAGCGGGAAGTCTGAGAGACGATAATCAAATCACCGTGGCTTGTCAAAACAGAAGCTAAAGATTGGTTCAGTCTGGCTTTTTCTGTTTTAGTTAGTAAATTTGACTGGTTTATGTTAAAGCGCAATTCAATTTTTGTATTGGCTTTATTCACATGTTGTCCGCCCGGGCCGCTGCTACGCGTGGCCTTAAACTCAAGTTCCTGTTCAAAATAACGATCACGCAGCCAGCTCATATTAGTCGAAATCAGGATATTGCTGGAAATATTTCTTGATCTCTTTGCCCACAACAGGAGCCAGCAGCAGCAAGGCGATCAGGTTGGGGATGGTCATAAACGTAATCACCATATCCACAAAATTCCATACGATGTCGATTTTGCCCAGTGCACCCAAAAACACGAAAACACCAAAGATAAAGCGGTACAGTGTCACATGCTTCCATCCAAACACATAAGCTGTAGCCTGCGAGCCGTAATAGGACCAGCTAATCATGGTAGAGAAGGCAAAAAGTACGAGAGCGGCAGCGACTATATGCCGGGCATATTCGCCCATGTTAATTTGGTTAAGACCTGTAGTGAAGGCTGTCACAGTCATGGCGACACCTTCCTGATCGTTTGTCCAGGCTCCGCTGATAATAATAACCAGGGCGGTTAAGGTACAGACAATAATGGTATCGATAAAAGGCCCAACCGAAGCCACCAGCCCTTCGCGCACAGGGTGGGTTGTTTTTGCGGCAGAGTGAGCGATAGCGGCAGAGCCTTGCCCGGCTTCGTTGGAAAACAAGCCGCGGGCAACACCATAGCGCAAGGCTACAATAAAGGCTGCACCCATAAATCCACCTTTAGCTGCTGTGCCTGTGAAGGCATCGGTGATAATCATGCCAAAAGCTCCGGGGATGGCCTTGTAGCTTACTACCAAAATGATGATTGCACTGATCAGATAGAAAAAGGCCATAAATGGGACCAGCTTGGACGTGACTTCTGCTATTCGCTTGATGCCACCCAGAATGACGAGTAGTACCAGTAATGCAATCAGGCCTCCTGAAATTACGGTGCTGATATTGTAGTTGCTCTGCAGAATATCTGCCATGGAATTGGATTGCGCCATGTTTCCGGTGCCAAAAGAGCAAAGAATAGTGGCAAGAGCAAAGATCATCGCCAGCCATTTGGCATATTTGCCCAGCTTATGTTTCAGGCCTTGTTCCATATAATACATCGGCCCTCCGGCAATCGTGCCATCAGCATGCACGCCCCGGTACATTTGCGAAAGTGTGCACTCCACCAACTTGATCATCATGCCAAAAAAACCAGTAACCCACATCCAAAAGATCGCGCCGGGGCCGCCATAATAAATGGCTAAAGCTACTCCAACAATATTGCCCGTCCCGACAGTGGCAGATAATGCCGTGGTTAAGGCTTTAAAGTGGTTGATGTCGCCTTTATCTTCTTCTTTGTCATATTTGCCGCTGATGATTCCAATGGCATGCCGAAATCCGGTGACATGCAAAAATTTAAAGCGGAAAGCAAAATAAATCCCCGTGGGTACCAGCAGAAATAACAGCAAGTAGCCCCCAACAAAATCATTGTATCCATTGATAATCCGGTCAATGAAGTGTATAACTTGTTCCATAAAGCGAAAATAAAGATTTTTGTAAATATAGAAAAATATCCATATTCTGCCCTGGATAAGCAATTTAGAAAGGTTCTATTTTAAAAATCGCCCGTCATCATGGCTCTTTTTTAACTTTTTATAACTTTTTCTCTTACGGTATTTGTATTGGGTCGCCGTAAAATTTAGGTTGCTGACCAACAACCAGGTCGAGCATCATCTTTACACGTGCAAAAACTTCTCGCAGGTTGGTTTTAAAGCCATAATGTCTGCCCACGTTTTTGGCATTGTAGCCAATGGCGTTAATATTTTTGGCTTTGGCAATAAAGACAGCACGTTTGTTGTGAAAAGGCTGGGAGATTACGGTGATGTTGCTTTGTCCAAAAATGGCGCGGCTTCTCACTACCGAGTCCAGGGTTCGGAAACCGGCGTAGTCAAGAAATATCTTGTCTTCTGGTATTCCTTTTTTTATCAAATCATTCTTCATCATCATAGGTTCGTTATACGATGGCCTGCTGTTGTCACCGCTGATTAGCACATAGTCAATCTTCCCTGCCTGATAAAGTTCCAGCGCAGCTTCAATGCGATACTGGTAATACAGGTTAATGTATCCGTTGCTCAGGTGTTTGGTTGTTCCTGGCAATAATCCTACTTTGTTGGTTGGCACCTCTTCTGCCGATTGGTATAGTGCATTTTTTGTGGAGTACTCTACCCATACATTTATTCCAAGTACAAAAAGAATTAAACCGGCACTAAGTAATATGATGATTTTTATGCCTTTGAGTACATTGAGCTTCTTCATCTGTCTAGATTTTATTAAATAGGTACGATGTTTACCCCGTCTTTTTTTTGGGGGAGCTCGCCATGACACATCATCTTTTAACTATACACTTTTCATTATTTTAATCATGAGTGTGTGTGTTAAAGTTTTTGTCATGGCTCGATTCATACCGATTGAGCCTTATCCATTATGACGATTACTGTAACAGGGTAAAGAGGACAAAAATATGATTTTTTTCTTGCATGCTTGCATTTTTTGTCTTAACTTTATGATAGCAAGAGTGAGAAATTGGTTTAATGGAAGTGTCAAACTGGAAAGATTTATTGTCGTTTACCCGCAATGAACGCAAGGGGATTATAACGCTTTTGGTGTTGATATTCCTGACATTGCTGGCACGCTTTTTATTGCCCGATTTGTTGGTGAAAGAAGTTAGCCTTTCGGATGATGTGCTTCGTCGCATGGATTCTTTGCAGGCGCATGTCCAACGTGTTAAAGATGAGAAGAAAGCGCGCTATGAGCAGTATCAAAAGACTCAGGATTGGTATGCGTCAAAAGCAAAATCTGCAGGCAGTAAAAAGACAACAGCTCTAAGTCCGTTTGCATTTGATCCGAATACTCTGGGAGCTGAAGGATGGCAAAAGATGGGGTTTTCCAGCCATGATGTCGACATTATTATGAACTACCGCGAGGCAGGTGGAAGGTTTTTCGATACTGAAGATGTCAAAAATCTGTATTGTATTTCTGATGAGCAGTATCAACAACTAGAGGCATTTATACAAATTGATGAGTCTGAGGGGGAGCAGCCGGATTTGCGGTCTGGTTTTGATAAGGTTTTAGAACTGAACCGGGTGGATACTGTTGATTTGCTGGAGGTTCCCGGCATAGGACCATTTTATGCGCGTCAGATCATAAAATACCGGTCATTGTTGGGCGGGTATATTTCTCCTTATCAGCTGTCTGAGGTCTATGGTTTGGAAGAAAAATTCCGTGATATGCTGCCTTATTTTACGGCCGATAGTAGTATGACAAAAAAGATCGACCTGAACCAGGCCAGCTATTACGAGATTTTGCGACATCCATACGTGGACAAGCGCCTGGCCTATCAGCTAACCGAATATCGCCGGTTGCAGGGTGGGATAGGCTCGTTGCAAGACTTGAGCAAGAGCACCAATGTGCCCGATAGTGTATTGCTGAAATTGCAGCCTTATCTAAAGCTGGAGTAGGTCTTTTTTTTCTATTTTAGCGCTCAAATTTTGCATCATGGGAAAGAAGTCAATTTTTCGCAAGTATAACTCTACTTTTTGGACAGCAAATACGATGGAGTTATTTGAGCGCTGGGCCTGGTATGGGATGTTTATGTTGCTGGCATTATACCTGACAGGTTCGCAGGATGAAGGTGCATTGGGGTTTTCTCAGGCACAAAAGGGCAATATGATGGGACCGGTAGTGGCGTTGTTATATTTTATGCCTTTGATTACCGGTGCTATCGCCGACCGCTACGGCTACAAAATAGTACTGATAGTTGCTTATGCCATCATGGCTTCGGGTTATGCTTTGCTGGCATTTATCAAAGACTACACCCTGTTTTATCTGGCTTTTGTCTGGCTGGCTGTGGGTGCTGCCCTCTTTAAACCGGTGATTACAGCTACCGTTGCCAAAACAACGGATAAAAGCACGTCCTCTGTGGGTTTTGGTATCTTTTATATGATGGTTAACCTCGGTGCCCTTATCGGGCCCTTTGTGGCTTCCAAGTTAAAAGCATTCTCCTGGGAGTATATCTTTCTGGCCTCTGCTGTGATTATGCTGGTCAATATGATTTTGGTGTTGACAATTTATAAAGAACCGGCCAGGGAGTATAGTTATGACCCGCTTTTGAAATCTGTAAAAAAGATGCTGCAGAATGTTTGGGTGGCAGTGAAAGATGTAAAGTTTGCCCTGTTTTTGATTATCATCATCGGGTTTTGGTCGATGTACAATCAGCTTTTTTATACGCTTCCGGTATTTATCGACCAATGGATGGATACCAGTGTGTTGTTTGATGGACTATACCGCTTTTCGCCTGCTTTGGCCAATGCTATAGGTAACCCGGCCAAAGGGATTATTGAACCAGAAATTATGACCAATCTGGACGCATTCTACATTGTGTTGTTTCAGATTTTGATCTCTACGATTGTCCAGCGTTTCAGGCCTTTATCTGCCATGATCTCCGGCTTTATCATTGCTTCTATTGGTATTTCATTGTCTTTTGCCTTTAACAGTCCGCAGTTTATTATCGTAGCCATTTTCATTTTTGCAGTAGGTGAAATGGCCAGCTCACCAAAAATCAATGAGTATATCGGTCGCATTGCTCCTGAAGATAAGGTAGCACTGTATATGGGAGCATCATTTATCCCGATGGCCGGAGGGAATCTCTTTGCCGGTTTTATTTCCGGCGGGGTCTATGGCAAAATGTCCGACAAGATTAATCTGCTTAGCCAGGACCTTAGACAGCGTGGGTTTCATGTGCCGGAGCTGAGTGAGGAGTTTACCAAAAACGACCTGCTGAGGATGGGTTCCGAAAAATTGCAGATGACGCAGACCGAGCTAACGGCTTATCTCTGGGAGACGTATCAGCCGGGTAAAATATGGATTATCCTGCTTTCTATTGGGTTAGCTACTGCCTTTTTGCTGTTTTTGTACGACTATTTTCTTATGCGCAGAAAAAAAGCACAATAGGTGGATTTTTCTATGTGTTTATGAACAAATTCCTGTAGCTGCGAGTTATATCGTAAAACAGGATTCTAAAACTGAAAGCAATGTCGGAAAAACGATTTACCATCTTGTTTTTGTCTGTGATGATGCTGTTGTTGGCAGTATCCTGTCAGGCACAAGAAACGTCAAACACAAAAGACACCACTATGGAATACAATAAGCTTAGCTCATTTGAAAAATTCGTTATTATAGACAAAGGGACAGAGCCGCCATTTTCGGGCAAATATGTCAATCATAAGAAAGCCGGCATATACAGCTGCAAGCGATGCGATGCGCCTTTGTTTCAGTCGGATGATAAATTTGACGCTCAATGTGGCTGGCCCAGCTTTGATGATGAGATTGAAGGAGCTGTGGAACGAAGGCCCGACGCCGATGGTGTCCGTACCGAGATTGTATGTGCCCGGTGTGGTGCGCATCTGGGGCATGTATTCAAAGGAGAAGGCTTTACGGATAAGAATGTCAGACATTGTGTTAACTCGGTCTCCATTGAGTTTAACAAAAAACAGCAAGAATAAAAAAACCAGGCTTTTACTGCCTGGTGTTTTGGGTGAAGTGTGGGATTCGAACCCACGACCTCTGGAACCACAATCCAGCGCTCTAACCTACTGAGCTAAATTCACCATGTTTAAGCGGCTGCAAAGATATATATTTTCTGATTAATCAACCATAGTATGGAGTGAATTTTTATTTTTTTTGCTTTATGTTTTTCTGACAAAGCAAATTTTTCTTTGGTGGATATTAAAGCTGATACCTTACATGGTCCAGCACCAGTGCGATATCGTCTTCACTTACACCATGTTTTAGCAGATGCTTACGGTCTTCTTTAAAGGCCTCCAGAAAGGCTTTAAAGTCATTGTTTCGGGCCTGAACACTTTTGACATAATAATTGCTGGCTTCTTCTTTATTATTCAGGCAAAAAGCGACATGCCCGGCATTCATCAGGTCGTATTTGTTGTCTTCTATCTCCATGAGTTGTTTCAGATAAAACCCGCCCTGCTCAAAGTCACCCGATACGAATGAACACCACGCCAATGGACGCCAGATATGGTAATTGTCCGGCGCAATTTGTTTGGCCTGATGATAGTATTCCAGCGCTTTGGTGCAATCTTCTTTAGCCAGGTAGGTATTGCCCAGCTGTATTTTTATGTAGATGTCTTCTTTGGCAATCTTTTCTGCCTGTTTATAAAAGTCGATGGCTTGATCGGCCTGTTTTAGCATTTGATAATTGTAGGCGATTTTTTTCAGATTCCATAAGCGGTTGGTGTCGAATAATTCTGCTTTTTTGTAAAAATCAACAGCTTTCTCATAGTTTTGTTGTTTTTCACAGGAATAGGCCAATTTCTCAAAGATTTCCATAGGATCTTCCGGTTGTTTCTCGAGCAGCATTTCAAATACTTCTTCAGCCTTGTCGAAGTGTTTTTTCGAAAAATAGTATTCAGCTATACGCCGGGTGATTGCGTCGTTTCTGACTATCTTGTCATAGAAATCTTTATTATAGAAATCCATGCGGTAGCTGAAAATATCGTCAAGTTCGGTATGCATCGGGTGGATCTTAAAAAAGCGATAGAGGTCCTGAATATACTGTGTGATGATTTTTTTATTTTTGCTTTGCTGGTTAATCAGGTTCTCATCTTCGGCCACTTCTTTCATTTGATCGAACTCCGCTTTGATCATATTGCCCATCATTTGTTTTTGTTGGTCGGGCAGGTGTTTTAGGTTAAGGACAAAGGAATATTTATCTGAATTGCACATATGTTGAGAGCCGGCAATGGACTCGATCAGGGCAGATGGATCGGGGAAAGCATGTTCTCCGGCCAGCGATTCTTCAGCCGTGGGGTTTTCATTATAAAAGGGCAAAAACCAGTTGGGGACACGATTAAAAAAAGCAAAGTGTTTGAGTCGGGCAAAGGTAGACATGAAGACATCATTGCCTTCGAGTTGCATATCGGTAAGTTCCTGCAGTTTATCCATCAGTCCGGGGCTGTCTTCAAAAAATTCTTCCCATTCGGGATTTTGATCCTGGAAATCTTCCTGTCCCAGCAGTTTATCCAAATCCAGCTTTTCCTGTATTTTAGGTTGCAGTTTTATGAGTTCGGGCATAATCTCTTCCTGCAGTTTCCGTGTAACCCGGTCCGTATCTTTGGCTTTTAATAGCTGGATAATCATGCTTTCGGTATCATCCTCAAACGGGTTTGCTTGATATTCCTGTTCCAGGCGTTCTTCGAGTTCAGGATACAAAAACAAGCGTTTGTTGTGGCGAAACAAGGCCAACAGTAAACCGGTAAGGGCACGCTGGTAATTTTGGTCTTCCTGAAAGCGGTAAATGTCAAAAAGCAGATGGAATTTTTTGACATCAAAGGTTCTAAGCAGGCTAAGAGTGATGGCTGTTATCATGACCGCACGCTCATACCATTCGAGCAGGTCCTGTTTGAATAGTTTTTCAATGAGTTGTTGTTCTTTTATGGTATAATGGTCGGTTAACCAGAGTGTG
>JBNJHE010000058.1:0-16395 GCA_051748205.1 Bacteroidota bacterium
CGGAATCTTGTACATATTCCAAAGACCGGTAGGATCCGATGATTGAGAAAAGCCCACTATAATATTAGTAAGTGTATCCGAGCTGGCTCCCGCCAGGTGTACCACAATAAAGCGATCCGCAGAAGGATCATACATAACCTTGGGATCATATTGATGCCCGGAAATGGTATCAAGGGTATCGGCGAATGCGTTCAGGCTTATATCTTTCAATAAAGAATCGGCATTAACATCGTACATATAAATGTTGGAATTAATTGCAGATATTAACAGCCCATCATTATTAATCGCCACCGTATTGTCATTTGGAATACCATAATCAAATCCATTGCCGGCAAAATTCTTCAATACGACAGGGGTATCTGCGTCAAAAACCACATTTTTATTTGTTTCTACATCCATTTTTTGGCGGGGAAACCTCGCCGAAACATTTTTCTTTAACTCATGGATTCCTTTATGGTATTGCTTATTCCCCTCTCGCACTGACTTATATGTATGCAGATTAAATCGCCACCCATCATCAGCTTCACGAATATCTACCGTTCGGTATTTAGAAAAAACAAAATTCTTAGTTTTGCTGTTTACTTTTAAAGCACTTTGTGCAAACATCATTGATGATATAACAAAAAACAAAAATATCAGAAGCAACAATTTTTTCATTTCTCTTGTCTTTTAAATTCTTTTGACAAAGATAAGTACTCTATAGACACAAAGTCAAACAATAAAAAAAAACTAATAAAAAGCAAGATGCAAAAAATAACAAAAACAAGACATATGCAAAAAGCAATTTTTCTAATCACATTAACACTCATACTATTCCTTTCGGGTCCAGGCAAGGCACAAGACTGGGTTAAGGAGATGCAGCAACCCGAAGCTAATTTATATGATGTACAATCATCATTTTATAAATATTGGGAAGGCAAAGAAATTGAGAAGGGCAAAGGCTGGAAACAGTTTAAACGCTGGGAGCATTTCATGCTGCCACGTATCGACGAGAAAGGCAAGATTCCGAATCCTGGTATCACGTGGGAAGCCTATCAAACAGCCAAAGCTCGCAGAAATAGCATCAAGAGTCAAACAACAGCAAGCTGGAGGCATTTAGGTCCGGTAGATGTTCCCAACAACGGGGGGGCAGGCCGCTTAAACGGGATTGCATTTCATCCTACAGATAAGGACATTATGCATGTCGGTGCTCCCTCTGGAGGCCTATGGACGACCACAGACGGAGCCTCATCCTGGTCGACCCATACCGATGATTTAGCCTCTATTGGAATAACGGATATTGTGGTAGACCATCAAAATCCGGATATCGTCTATGCTGCTACTGGTGATGGAAACGCCGGAGACACCTATTCTATTGGTGTTATTAAATCCACAGATGGCGGCCAAAACTGGCAGGCAACCGATTTAGCCTACACCGTACAGAACAACATCAGAATACGCCGGTTAATCATGCATCCCACCAACCCCAATGAGCTTTTTGCAGCAGCCAACAATGGCATTTTCCGCACCACCGATGGCGGGGACAACTGGGAGCGCGTACGCCCCGGATTCTATTATGATGTAGCTTATAAGCCAGGCAACCCCAACATCCTGTATTTAGTAGGAAGCAGTGTACTGATGATTTCTTCTGACGGCGGCGACACTTTTGTACCCCAATCCAGCTTGTCGTTTAACTTTACACCAGGGCGCCTGGCCATAGGAGTTACTCCGGCTGATACTAATTATGTTTATGTTTTGGCTTCCAAAGACTCTGACAACAGCTATGGAGGCCTGTATCTCTCAACCGATGGAGGCAACTCTTTTACACAGAAATCAAACAGCCCCAACCTCTTTGGCTGGAGCGCTGATGGAAGTGATAATGGAGGTCAGGCATGGTATGATATGGCTATTGCCGTTTCTCCTATCAATAAAAATATTGTGGTTGTGGGCGGAGTCAACATCTGGAGAAGCTATAACGCAGGAGCTACCTGGGACCTCAGTGCCCATTGGACTGGTTATGGCGCTCCCTATGTGCATGCGGACATACATCAGTTAAAGTTTTATCCAAACAGCACCGAAGTATATGCCTGTACAGATGGCGGCCTGTTTGTTTCACCAAACAACGGAACAAGCTGGACTGATAAAAGTGACGGCCTGGCTATTGCTCAAATATATCGAATGGGAGCATCGGATATCACTAAAGACAAAATCCTGACCGGCTGGCAGGATAATGGAACAAACCTAATGACCGGCTCCTGGGCCAAAGCCCTCGGAGGTGATGGTATGGAAGCCATCATTGATTACAGCAACGATAATATTATGTATGGGTCTTATTATTACGGACGTATTTACCGGACAACAAACAACGGCTATGATTGGACAGAAATCTCGGACAATATCCCTGGTAGTGGAGCCTGGGTAACACCTTATGTACAGGACCCCAATGATCCGGCTACCCTTTATGTTGGATATCAAAACATCCATAAATCAACCAACAGAGGTGATTCCTGGACACAGATATCGAACTTCTCAGGCTATGAGTTAAGAGCCATAGCGGTGGCACCATCTAATTCCGATTATATCTATGCAGGAACCTATTACAACCTCCACCGTTCTAAGGACGGAGGCAACACCTGGCAAAGTGTGGTTGGCAATATTCCTAATACCATTACCTACATAGCAATACATCCCTCCGACCCCGAAAAAGTATATGTCACTACTTCTAACTACAGCGATGGACAAAAAGTTTTTAGCAGTAATGACGCCGGGGATACATGGACCAATATCTCCGGTAATCTGCCGAACATCCCTGCCAATACCATTGCCTATGAAAAAAATTCTCCTGAAGGCTTGTATGTCGGTACTGATGCAGGAGTTTATTACCGTGATTCTACCATGAGCAACTGGATAAGTTATTCCGACGGACTGCCCAATGTAATTGTCAATGAGCTCGAGATTAACTACACGCACAACATCATACGTGCAGCTACCTACGGTCGAGGATTATGGGAAACAGACCTGTATTCTGTTGTCGGCATCAAGGAGCAGAAACAAGCTGAGAAGAAACTAAATCTGTATCCCAACCCGGCATATGAAAGCTTTTCTATTGACCTTCCGGCTAACGAAAGCTATCAACTTGAAATTTTTAATGTAGAAGGAAATAAGGTCCTTGCAAGAAAAATAGAACCACAGAATAAGGTAAAAATTAACATCGACAACCTGGCTGAGGGGATTTATTACGTCAGGTTAACTGCTAATCAAACAGTATACTCAGGCAGCCTGGTAAAGATTAACTAGAAATCAGCCATAAAGACATAGCCTGCTTCAGAATGTTCGAATTTAAGGCATGAGAAGTTTTTTATCATTATTAAAGGCTGTACAAATATATTTGTGCAGCCTTTTTATTTTACCTTTGATTCCTTATTAATTTTGCCCCAATCATGGAATATCAAACACACATACTCAAGAACGGCATTCGTCTTGTACACATGCACTGGCCCTCAGTTGTTGCCAATTGTGGCATCATGATTAACACAGGGAGTCGTGATGAAAAAGATCATGAAAAGGGACTGGCTCATTTCATAGAGCACACTATTTTTAAGGGCACCTCGCGCCGAAAAGCTTATCACATCCTTTCCCGCATTGAAAATGAAGGAGGCCTGATGAATGCCTTTACAACCAAGGAAGAAACCTGCATTTACGGATCTTTTCTAAAGCATGATTATAACCGGGCCCTGGAACTTTTTGCTGACATAAGCCAGCACGCCACCTTTCCCGACAAAGAACTGAAGAAAGAAAAAGATATCGTATTGGATGAAATCAACTCTTATTTAGATAATCCGGGCGAGGCCATTTTTGACGAATTTGAAGAAATGCTTTTTCAGGGCCACCCCTTAGGAAGTAATATCCTGGGAAGCCCAAAACATGTCAGGTCTTTTACCAGAAAACATATATTACGCTTTATAAAAACAAACTACCACACCGACCAAACAGTAATTTGTTCGGCTGGTGACATTGAATTTCCACGCTTGGTTGCTTTAGTAGAAAAATATTTCGGCTCTATAGAATGCCATATCCGGACAAACGGAAGACCCCTATTTCAACACAATTCACCGTTTTCTACAACAAAGAATAAAGCTTACCATCAGGCACATAGCATTATTGGGAATTATGCCTATTCAAATCAGAATCCAAAGCGCCATGCATTATTTTTGCTCAATCATATTTTGGGTGGCCCGGGAATGAGTAATCGTTTAAATATGAACATCAGCGAGAAATACGGTTTCTGCTATAATCTGGAATCATTTTATCAACCATACGCTGACACAGGTATTTTCATGATCTATATGGGTACCGATTCGGGATATATGGACAAAACCACTAATCTGGTACGCAAAGAACTCAAGAAATTACGCGAAGTGGAGCTGGGAACACTCCAATTGAAACGTGCTAAAAAGCAAATGATTGGCCATATGGCCATAGGCAACGAATCGGCTCTAAATCAAATGATTGGCCTGGGAAAAAGCATGCTCCTCTATAACCGTATTGAAACATTTGAGGAAACAATGAAAGCAATTCAACAGGTTGACAGCGCGTCGATAATGGAAGTGGCCAATGAAATTTTCCCTCCGGACCACCTAAGCCAGTTAACCTATACAAGCACATAAGCTATTCTAACCATGAGCAATTTACATAATGATATCGCTTCCCGGATAGATGCATATACGGAACAACATAGCAAGCAACAGGATTCGCTGTTATATAAACTATACAGGGAGACACATCTTAAAGTCATGCGGCCACGCATGCTCACCGGACATTTGCAGGGAAAACTACTGGAATTTATCAGCCGGATGCATAAGCCGGCAAACATACTTGAAATCGGAACCTTTACCGGCTATGGTACAATTTGCCTCTCACGGGGCCTGCGTCAGAACGGAACAATCCATACCTTTGAAAAAAACCCCGAAGTACTGGAATATGCACGAAAATATTTTGCTTTGGAAGGAATCACAGACAGGGTAGTAATATACAATGATGATGCGATCAATATGCTGAGCAGTATATCCGATAACTTCGACCTGGTTTTTATTGATGGTGACAAAACCGAATACCCGGACTATATTACAGCCACCAAAAAGCTACTTAAACCTAATGCCGTTATACTGATCGATAATGTTCTGTGGGATGGTAAAGTACTGGATCCAAATAGCCAGGACCCCGAAACAAAAGCGATACAAACAGCTAATGCTATGATTCGTGATGATGATGACTTTGATAACTTTCTGCTTCCCGTAAGAGACGGACTTATGATAGCCCAATATATGCCTTCTAATAAAACAAGCTAAAACAAGCCTGTCATTTATGAAATCCGATCTGAAAACCAACAGTCAATAGAGGTAAATCCTCATAACCAGTATTTGGATCAATCAGCTCGGACAGGCGATATTGGCCAAAAACGACAATATTATTAAACCCAACACGAGCCAAAACACCATATTTCAGTGATTTTAAATAATGTGGACTATATTGACTAATACGGCGCGACTGATTGTCGTTATACTCATCTTCATAATAATACCTCGACAGAAAGATCCAGTCGCCATAAACACCCAAATCAAGAAAATTACCGATATAATTACCGCGCTTCCCAAAATTAAAGCGATTATAAAATCCGAGGCCATAAGTAAGTAGATGCACCATTTCTCTATCATAATGACGCTCATCAGGAAAAGTACGCCTGTCTTTATCAGCAAGACGAAAATTCTTATTACTCAAAAAACTTTCAACCCCAAGACTATAAAACTCAGACAATTTTCTTTTGTAGCGAAAACCATAATCTACATAACTACTAAGCCAGGGAGATACCGGTGACTTCGACTGAGCAGACAGCCCAAAACTTAAGCCTCCGCTCATATAGAAATGATAAAATATCTTCCTGTTTGGCCCAATCTCGGGTTCTTCATCATAATAATCAACGTTTTCCTCCAATAATATTTGTTGGGCATCAACAAAATGGACAGCCAGAATCAGGCTAATAGTCAAAAAGAAATACTTCATCTGTTTATAATTATTGTTTGGTGTTCTGTGTTTGGTGTTCTGTGTTTGGTGTTCGTTACAAATGATCAAACAATCCCTACAGGAATTTAGTCGCCAGGGGCTTGCACTCACAACTTAAAATACCGACCTGGCATACAAAAAACAATATCCGCAGAGAGTTTATGACACTAAAATTGATAGGTAGCCGAATAGCCGGCATAATTAACATTTAACTTCATTCCCTCTTTAATCTCCGCTTTCTGCAGCCGTATGACATCGGTTTGTTGCACTTCCACCACGTAATAAGTATCCAGTATTCCACTGGGGCCCTGCATATTATAATAAAGCAAAAAACGGTCGGCGTATTGTTCATTTTTCATAACAGCAGAGTCAACTCTAACAACAACTTCCTCACCTTCTTCGACAATTTCTACTGTTTTTCCGGGGTCATCCCATTGCCCAAGCAAAATGGAGCTTTGGGGAATACCATATCCATGAGCATAATCATAGTAAGGATACAACGCACCACATTCTTCAATCAAACGAAACAGTTCCATAGCTTTGGCATTAGGAAAGGCCTGCAAGGCGCAGGCAGCAAAACCGGCGACTAAGGGTGAGGCAAAGGAAGTCCCAAAGCTACGCTTCAGGTTCTTTTTGCCGGCAACGACAACTTCCCCAAAGGCAGCCACATTCGGTTTTCTTCTGCCATCGGCGGTAGGGCCAAAGGAGCTAAAGCTGATATGATATCCTGTAGTAGGCTGCACTCCACCGACAGCCAGCACACTATCAGCATCAGCAGGCGTTCCTATCACCGCCCAGCTATCATCGCCACCATCATTTCCGGCAGCATTAACCACCAACATACCTTTAGCAACAGCTTTATTCGCCGCTTTAGCCACCAGGCTGTGTTTTCCATCCATCTCCACCGGATAATACCGGTGATAGGTATACCCCAGAGAGGAATTAATGATATCTGCACCATTTTTATCTGCCCATTCCATCGCTGCCAGCCAGTTCTCCTCCTCAGAAAACGGCTCACGCCATATTTCTGTTCTGGCTAATAAAAACTCAGCGCCGCTGGCCAGTCCCAATTGCTTGTCTCCTACCTTTCCTGCAATATTTGATAATACCATGGTCCCATGACTCATCCCATGATATACTTCTTCCTTATTTTTCGCAAAGTCATAGGTTTTTAATATCCGTCCATCTTTTCGAAGATGCGCAAAAACCGGCAATTCATCAACACCGGGAAATCCTCCATCAAAAACAGCTACACGCGAACCTCTCCCATCAATATTGTGCTGTTTTAGTATTTCTCCACCCATGCTAAGCAATTGCCCCTCCAAAATATAATCTAAATCGCTATTTAGGGTCGTATCATAATCTATGTCAACCTCTTCTGCCAGCTGCTTGTGATACTTTGGAAAAGGAACCACTTTCTTAACAAAAGGCAAGGCAGTAATTTCTTGTATCTTGCTTTCATTTGCGTAGGCAGCCACAGCATTAAACCAGCGGGTATGATGCGACAGAGAGTCTGCCACTTGCGCAACAGCTTGCAGATATTGCGGCTTTACAGGATAGTCACTCTTGTCATAAAGGTCCAGCCCATGCTTAATACGCCGATCAATCGCCTTTTGGTCAAAGTATTGATACGGATCAAAAGTCACGCCGTCCTTATCCGTAAAATAAACCCAATATTTGTTTTGTGCTGACAAAAAGTTCAACGAAATCACAAATAAAGAAAAAATTAAAAATGCCTTTTTGCTCATAATGTTGTCTTGATTTGTACAAAAATACAAAGTTTTATTATTCAAAACATACCTTAAAAAAAAGACACTACTCTTAAATATAAAAAAATTATGAGTCCGGTCAAAAAAGGTCATATTCAATTTTCAGATTTTGTGTTTATAGACCGGACTCTAATATGCGAAGAACAAATTTCTGAAAACTGCTACGTGTAAACAAACAAATATTACTTTTGTGCTACCATGTTATGAAAAGCAATAGAACTGCTATGCCGGCAATCAACACAGCAGAAAGAAACCAGGACGAAAAAGCATCCCAATCATTTAGTCTCAACACTTACTTTTCACAGCTCATGGCTAAAAACACATATCGAACAAATAAACCTGTTGATCAATCGTTATGATCCCATAAAAGATGATACTTTTGAGCAATATTTAAAAATCAGGAATGAGGGCATTTAATAAAATATTTTCCTATCTAAAACCATATCTGGACAAGGCCGGCTTAAGTATTTTGTTTACTTTTTTGGGTACAATATTCTCCTTGTTTTCTTTTACTATGATCATCCCTTTTTTGGGTATTCTTTTCGATCAGCAAAAAATTATTTCAGACCCTGTAGCATTTAAGTTCACTGCCGAAGCCATAGAGCACAACTTCACATACTGGGTCAGCCAGTTAATTACAAACAAAGGGGCAGCTTCAGCATTATTGGTAATTAGCCTTATGGTGGTTATCTCAATGTTTTTAAAGACATTTTTCACTTATCTGGGGAAGTATGTCATTGCTCCTTTGCGCAATGGCATTGTTCGGGATATCCGCAATAAGCTGTTCAATAAGACTATGCTCTTGTCACTATCGTGGTATTCGGAAGAACGCAAAGGAGATTTAATGTCACGGATGACAGCTGACGTACAAGAAGTTGAGGTTACAATCATCCGATCGTTGGACAAAGCGATTAAGTCACCCATTACGGTAATCGTTTATTTAGTTTCCCTGTTTATGATGAGCATGAAATTAACACTCTTTGTATTAATTTTCATTCCTGTGACTGGAACATTAATTGGCTGGATCGGAAAATCTCTCAGAAAACGTTCGGCACAAGGCCAGAAGCGCCTGGGCATGCTATTATCTTTTATTGAAGAAGCGCTTTATGGGTTGAGGATTATTAAGGCTTTTAATTCGGAAGAAAGGGTGAAACAACGTTTTTTTGATGAAAATGAGCGATACACCAGGCTAATGAATAAAATATGGCGCCGAAAGGATTTAGCCAGTCCCCTGACAGAGTTTTTGTCTGTGATCATTGTTGTGACAATCATGTGGGTTGGAGGAAGCTTGATTTTAAATGGACATGATATGTTAAGCCCACAGGCCTTTATCGCCTATATCGCTATTTTCAGTCAGATTATACCACCAGCAAAAAATCTTTCGTCCATATACTATAACATTCAAAAAGGCATGGCCTCCATTGAGCGCGTGGAAAGTGTATTAAATGCCAAGGTGGCAATAAAAGATAAGCCGGATGCCAAACCGTTCTCCGGATTTAACCAGTCGATTGAATTTCAAAATGTATGGTTCAAATATCAGGATGAATATGTATTAAAAGACATCACCTTAAGCATCCAGAAAGGGGAAACAATTGCTTTGGTAGGGCAGTCGGGTGCCGGCAAATCGACACTGGCAGACATGCTCCCCCGTTTTTACGAGGCCCAGAAAGGGGACATTTTTATCGACGGACAATCCATAAAAGACTTGCAAATAAAAGATGTTCGAAAAATCATGGGCATTGTTTCCCAGGAGTCCATTTTGTTTAATGATACTATCTTTAATAATATCGCTTTTGGGATGGATAAAGTCGACCCTGAGGCTGTTGAACAAGCAGCAAAAATTGCCAATGCGCACGATTTCATCATGCTTACCGATCATGGTTATCAAACAAATATTGGAGATCGCGGCTCCAAGCTCAGCGGTGGACAGCGGCAACGCATCAGCATCGCACGGGCCATTTTAAAGAATCCCCCTATCCTGATTCTGGATGAAGCAACTTCCTCTCTGGACACGGAATCAGAAAAGCTGGTACAGGATGCCTTAAACCGACTGATGCAAAATCGCACCTCCCTGGTGATTGCTCATCGCTTATCTACAATCCGTAATGCCGACAGAATTATCGTGTTACATGAAGGTCGGATTATTGAACAAGGCAAACATGATGATCTCCTGGCGCAAAACGGTGCTTTTAAAGCATTATATGATCAACAATTTTCTAAGTAAACTATTTGGTTTTGAAAATATTAATCGTCAAACGAAATTCTACTATCCCGGTATTTAAATACGGAGGCACCCAACGGGATATCTATGCACAAGGAAAAGAACTGGTAGCTCTGGGGCATAAGGTAGCTTTTCTGGTCAGAAAAGGCTCTAGCTGCCCATTTGGAGAAATCATTGCTCATGAGCCAGGGAAATCGCTCAATGAACAAATTCCTGCAGATGTTGATTTTGTACACTTCCACGACCGTCCGGATGAAAAAATCGACAAGCCCTACATGGTGACTGTCCATGGCAATGGAAAACCAGGAGAATCATTTGACCTCAACACGGTTTTTGTTTCAAAAAACCATGCCGAACGACATAACTCAAAACGATATGTATATAACGGCCTGGATTTTGATCTTCTGGGTAAGCCGGACCTTCAACGCCGCAGAGAACATTTATTATTTCTGGCCAAGGCTTCCCGACGCATTAAAAACCTGAAAGGCAGCAAGGAAATCGCGGCCATGGCAGGAAAGAAATTAGCGGTCGTGGGTGGTAAAAAAATCAGCTTCAATCCAAAGGTCATCTATCACGGGATGCTTGGCGGTGAGCAAAAAAATGCTGTAATACAAAACTCGGAAGCATTGCTATTTCCGGTTTTATGGCATGAACCTCTTGGATTGGCAATTTTGGAAAGCTTATACTTTGGCTGCCCTGTCTTCGGGACACCTTATGGTTCTTTACCCGAACTCATTACAAATGAAATTGGTTTCCTGTCTAACAGCAAAAAAGCACTGGCTGAGGCTGTTAAACAAACCGACCAGTACAGCCGAAATCGTTGTCACCAGTACGTTACAGATAACTTCCCAGCCCGAAAAATGACCATGGATTACCTGGCTTGTTTTGAAGAAGTTTTAAACGGAAATACGCTGAATCCTGAAGAGCCACATAGTATCATTACAGAAAAAGCGCCGGTATTTCAAATGGAAGACTAAGTCGTTTTTATTTATAATATCCGGTTTCTGCCATCACCTCGGTTCATCACAGTCATTTCCAGGAGTCAACTCCGGATGATAAGGTTTTGCTTGCCCCGACAAATAAGGGTTTATCCTTACACTCGCACATAATAAATCAGGCACTACCATTATTGGCAAAGGCTAAGTCAGGCCAGTATAATTAAACGGGCTTATAGCTTTAAGTTCTTCCTTTACTTGCTCCGAAACCTCCAGGGTGTCGACAAACTGATGTATTCTGACTTTATCAATAGCCTGGTTGGTCCGTGTAAGTTCCTTTAATTTTTCATATGGCTTTGAAAACCCTTCTCGTCGGAGTATGGTTTGAATTGCCTCCGCAACGACAGCCCAATTATTTTCCAGGTCATCAATCAGGGCTTTTTCGTTAACAATCAATTTCCCCACTCCTTTTTGCAAAGATTTCAGGGCAATCAACAAATGTCCAAAAGGAACACCAAAGTTACGGCTCACGGTGGAGTCTGTTAGATCGCGCTGTAATCTGGAAACCGGCAGCTTTAACTCAAAATGCACAAGCATGGCATTTGCGATGCCAAGGTTTCCTTCAGCATTTTCAAAATCAATAGGATTGACCTTATGTGGCATTGCTGACGAGCCCACCTCTCCAGCTTTTATCTGCTGCTTAAAATAATTCATAGAAATATAAGACCAGATATCCCGGCTAAAATCAATCAGGATAGTATTGATTCTTTGCATCCCGGAAAAAAATGTGGAAAGGTCATCATAATGCTCAATTTGCGTTGTTGTTTGCTGACGCTCTAATCCGAGTTTATCATTTAAAAAACGGTTTCCAAAATCAATCCAGTCAACCTCGGGAAAAGCCACATGATGCGCATTAAAATTTCCTGTAGCGCCACCAAACTTAGCAGAAAAAGGAAGCATTTGTAAGCGCTGATATTGCTTTTCAAGGCGTTCAACAAATACCATAATTTCTTTTCCAAGACGCGTAGGCGAGGCTGGCTGGCCATGTGTATGTGCCAGCATCGGGATTGCCATCCAGGCTGCAGCCTTTTGACGAAGCAATTCAATAACGTTCCATACCTCAACTTTGAGTATATCGATCCATGCTTCTTTTACGGCCAACGGAACGGCGGTATTGTTAATATCCTGGGATGTCAACCCAAAGTGAATATATTCGCTAAAGGCTCCCAGGCCAAGGCCCTCAAATTTTTCTTTCAAAAAATATTCTACCGCTTTGACATCATGATTTGTTGTTTTCTCGATTCCCTTAACTACTTGAGCATCCTCTGCTGAAAAATGCGTATAAATAGTTCTGAGCTCTGAAAACAAAGCAGCATCAACATCTTTAGTGTGGCCCACACCCTCTTCGCACAAGCTGATAAAGTATTCTATTTCAACTTTAACGCGATAACGAATCAAAGCAGATTCGGAGAAATATGGCTGCAAAGCCCCGGTTTTGTCAGCATAGCGCCCATCCAAAGGACTCAATGCATTTAACGCAGAATGGCTCATATATCAAATGGTTTTTGTCGTTTAAACTATTATTCTGATATCAATGCTTATCGCTTTTTCTTCTTTTGTTGCTTTTGAGCTTCCTCCAGTCGCTGCTGAAATTTCGATTTTTTTACAGGCTTTTTCTTATTCTGCTGTATTTTAGCTCGAATCGCATCTTCATCGATATACTTTCGAATAACAATCATTTGAATAAAGGTAATAATATTGGCCAAAAAGTAATAATAACTTAAGCCTGAGGCATAACTATTGAAGATAAAGAGCAGCATCACCGGCATAAAATACAACATCGTTTTCATCCCCGGCATTTGCTGTCCGGTATTCATATTTTGATTATTCACCCAGGTATACAGCACAGTAGAAATGGCCATTAATAAAGTAAACAAGCTGACATGGTCCCCATAGAATGGGATTTCAAAAGGCAGTGTGGCAATAGAATCGTATGTAGATAAGTCATTAGCCCAGAGAAAACCCTGCCCTCTTAATTCGATGGAAGAGGGGAAAAAGCGAAACATGGCTATTAATATAGGCAGCTGCAGGAGCATGGGCAAACAACCAGCCACAGGATTAACTCCGGCTTTTTTATAGAGCGCCATGGTCGCCTGTTGCTTTTTCATGGCATCGTCCTTCTTCGGATATTTTTTGTTTATCTCCTCTACCTCAGGCTTTAACACCCGCATTCGAGCCGATGATTTGTAAGTCTTGTAAGCAATAGGAAACAAGATAAGCTTCAACAAGAGAGTAAGGATCAGAATGATAATACCATAGCCCAGATTAAAACCTTCAAGATAATTGAATACCGGGATCACAGCAAAACGGTTAATCCAATGCAACAGGAAAAAGCCCCATCCGAGAGGGATCATCTGCTCCATGTCGATATTATATTTTTTCAGACGCTGATATTCGTTGGGGCCGAAGTAAAAAGCAAACTCAGCGGTATAATCCTGCCGGCTAATATCATATGGAACCTGAATATGAGCAGACATAGTACGCAAGTAATGCAATTCCGGATCAGGCTCTTCCACTTTCGTTTCGGTTTTTAGCTGTGCTCCATCAATAGATTCATTTTTTGCCCACAGCATACTGTTAAAAAAGCGCTGCTTAAAGGCTATCCATTCCAGTCCAGTCGAAATCTTTTCTTCTTCATCATCGCGTTCATTTAATTCATCCAGATCGCCAACGTTATCACGGAAGAAAATAGTAGAGCCTCCGCCCATAACAGACTTCTGGCTTTTTTCCTGCTGGCGCAAATCCATTTCCCATGTCAGGTTAAGGACACCGGAATAAACAGGACGGGAAACCGAACTCATTTGATGGAAGTTGACATCCATATCAATTAGATACTGATTGCCTTTAAAGGTATATTGGTATTCAATATAGGGAGGATCATAATCAACAGAGTCAGGATTAAAGGCATAGAGCCGCATTCCAAACACCAGGCTGTCATCACCGCTAACTGTCATTTTTGATGCTTCGGACTGTCCATACCAGAATGGCTCAAAGTAATAGTCACCGGTAGTAATTACCTGATCATTATCATTATAAAATTCAAAAGAAAACCCGGAAGAATCGGGTGTAAACAAATAAACCGGCAGGGAATCATAAGTTTCGTACTTTTTAAGCCTTACCTGTGCTATTCTTCCCCCATGTTTGGCTATCTTAACCTGCAGCAAATCATTACTGACAGTTAAAAACTCATCTTCACCTTCAGCCGCATGTGAAAACGAGCCCTTGCTAGCTTTCAGAACAGCGTTTTCCGGTTTGGAAGATTTCCGGGTCTGCTCTGATTCACTGGAACTTGCTGGCTTTGTTGCGGCACTATCCATTTTTTGTTGCGGCATAGTATCTGCTGCAATGCTTGTTGTATCCGCATGGCTTGCCGTTGTACTCTTTTTGGGCTGGGGCTCGGGAGGTTCGGGAGCAAACCAAAGAGAATAACCTATCATGAGACCAAAAATGAGAAGCAAACCGATAACAGTATTCTTATTCATGAAAAAAACGTTTTACATTGAAAAATAACAAGATTTTTAGTGACCTATTTTATCCGCTCAAGCGGGGCACAAATATAATTAAATCTAAAAAAGCACAATTACCACAGCCCGGTTTAGTTACTTACCAAAAAATTTGATCATCTGTTCGGATGCTGATCACGATAATCTTTTGCTGCTTTTATAAAACCCTGAAATAATGGATGAGGCCTGTCAACAGTACTTTGATACTCCGGATGAAACTGCACCCCAACGAACCATGGATGGCCCCTAAGTTCAACTATTTCTACCAGGTTCTCCTTAAGATAAGAGCCTACGGGAATCATGCCGGACTGTTTAAACTGCTCCAGAAAATCATTATTAAACTCATAGCGATGCCGATGACGTTCATTTATCTCTTTGGTTTTGTAAACCTGAAAAACTTTAGACTGCTCGTCCAGGTGGCAGGGGTATAGTCCGAGCCGCATGGTTCCTCCCTTATCCTCTAAATCCACCTGACTATTCATCAAGTCAATTACGGGAAATTTTGTCTTCGGATTCATCTCGGTAGAATGTGCATTTTGCATCTTTAGAACATTTCTGGCAAACTCAATAACAGCACACTGCATGCCCAGGCAAATCCCCAAAAAAGGAATATTATGCTCTCGCACATAGCGAATGGCTTCAATTTTTCCTTCAATACCACGATTACCAAAGCCCGGAGCCACAATCAGGCCGTCCAGCCTTCCGAGTTTTTCTTCAAGATTATCAGCAGCCAAACTCTCGGAATGAATCATTTTCACATTCACTTTGCATTCATTGGTAACACCACCATGAACAATAGCTTCATTAATGGACTTATAAGAATCTTTCAGCTCCACATATTTACCAACCAGGCCGATCGTAACCTCGCCTAGCGGATTCTTTAATCGATTCAAAAAACTTTTCCATTTTGTCAAATCAGCTTTTTTATCGGTATCGACATGTAGTTTTCGCAATGCCACCATATCCAGCTTTTCCTTTGCCATCAATAAAGGAACATTATAAATCGTCGATGTATCTATAGATTCAATAACTTCGGAAGAGTCGACATTACAAAACAGGGCAATTTTATCTTTCAGCGTTTTATTTAATGGATGCTCGGTACGACACACAATAATTTCAGGTTGAACTCCCAGCTCCAACAAGGCTTTTACAGAGTGCTGAGTCGGTTTTGTTTTCAGCTCACCGGCAGCAGCCAGGTATGGCACCAGGGTTAAATGAATAACCAGACTGTCCCTGCCCTTCTCCCATTTAAGCTGACGCACAGCCTCGATATAAGGGAGTGATTCGATATCACCAACAGTACCACCAATTTCCGTAATCACAAAATCGTACTGCCCGGTTTGGCCTAAATGCTGAATGCCTTTCTTTATTTCATCGGTAATATGCGGAATAACCTGAACCGTTTCTCCTAAATAATCACCTCTTCTCTCCTTTTGAATAACCGTTTGATAAATACGACCGGTAGTGATATTGTTAGCCTGGGATGTCGGAACATTTAAAAACCGCTCATAATGGCCCAGATCCAGATCGGTTTCCGCACCATCTTCTGTAACATAGCACTCTCCATGTTCATAAGGATTCAGTGTTCCGGGATCAACATTGATATAAGGATCTAGCTTTTGCAGAGTAACCCGGTACCCCCTGG
This sequence comes from Bacteroidota bacterium, assembly GCA_051748205.1. GTDB lineage: Bacteria > Bacteroidota > Bacteroidia > Bacteroidales > PWNQ01 > PWNQ01. The sequence goes on from JBNJHE010000058.1 coordinate 16,173, forward strand.
CCTGTATTAGTTTAGCTAAAGATGCTGAAATAATGCCCTTCCCCAGGGAGGAAGTTACACCTCCCATTACAAAAATATACTTTGTCGAATCCATGAAAATTAGAGTTTTACGGTTTTAAATTCCGCTTCGCAAAATACAAAAAATACTCGTATAACCCGGGGAGCCTTAAAAGTTTTTTCAAACAGCAGCGGTAATGTCAAAATTTTTACTGCCCTTTTTTTT
>JBNJHE010000059.1:0-16046 GCA_051748205.1 Bacteroidota bacterium
TTAGAGTCTGTCAATAAAGTCGAGTGTCTGGTTTATAATGTTCGAGTTCAAAGTTTACCCCGCATTTATCGGGGGCTTGCGAAGTTTTTTATCATCAGGGGTCCCGATTGGAACATCGGGATGACTGTAATAAAAACGTGCGTAACGCAGAAATCGGACATTATAGACAGACACTACTTATGCACTTTCTTAATAAACTCTTCTACTTCGGGGATTCCTCCCTGATAGATCAGATATCCGTTGTAAGGCTCCCGTTCCGTTATTTCGTCATTAATTGGCGTTAACATGATCTTTTTCACTTCTTCGGGATCATGCGTTTGGCCAAGTGCCCAGCCCAATTTGATAAATGCCGCTTCCGGAAGCATATTCCCGGCCGGGATAATTCCTTTAGCCATCATATCGCGTCCTGTGTCATAAACAAACATGTGCACGTAACCCCAAAGAGTTTGTAAAGTCATATACATGTGTACTCCTTTAGCATGCGCTCGTTCAATGGCCGGATAGAGTTCTTTATTCACATGCCCCAGACCTGTACCAACAAAAACAATTCCTTTGTAGCCATTATCCACTAATGCATCCAGTGTATCCGGCTTCATGCCGGGATAATAATACAGCATGGTCACCCGGTCATCAAAATAGGGTTTAATTGTTACTTCCCGGTCTTTCCGTCTATGATTGTATCGCTTATGAATTAGTTCCACTTTGTTTTTGTCAACCGTGGCAACCGGAATATCCCCAATAGTGCGGAATGTAGACCGGTAAGAAGAATGCATTTTGCGAACGCGAGTGCCTTTGTGTAGTAAGCCATATTCATCAGAAGTAGGGCCAAACATACAGACTAATGTTTCGGCAACATCGCCATGTCCCGCAGCACGGGCAGCATGCATAAGGTTAAGTGCTGCATCGGAGCTGGGACGATCAGAAGAACGCTGGGAACCAACCAGAACAATTGGCACAGGAGAGTTTTGCACCATATAAGTTAATGCTGCTCCGGTATGATGCAAGGTATCCGTTCCATGGGCAATCATAATTCCATCAATGCCATTCTCTATTTCCTTCCCGATCGCTTTAGCTAAGGCAATGTATTGTTTTGGACCCATATTCTCACTGAAAACAGCAAAAACTTTTTCCGTATCAATATTACAAATGTCGGCCAACTCAGGAACAGCTCCATACAACTCTCCCGGTGAAAATGCCGGAATAACAGCTCCTGTGCGATAGTCCAACCGGGAAGCAATTGTTCCGCCTGTCCCGAAAAGTTTCACATTGGGATTATCATCACTAAATGGAAATTCTTTTTCCGGAATGGCATAATTCGCTTCCTTATAGCCCTCTTCCGTCATATTTTTGATTGTATCCGTATCGATACCAATATTGTAACCGGTAGCGATTTTCATCACAATATGTTTATCATCATCATTTTCTGACCGGGGTAAAACAGTACCTTCGAAATGACCACGTGTCGTATCGGCAACGGCTTTTCCCCACACACGGACGTTAAATTTTTTCAAAACCTCCAATGCTCTGCCTCTGTATCCCTGAAAAATATCTTTCTTGCTCATGGTTTATTATTATTGTATTGAATTTATTCGGTGATGCGGAACTCGTTTCATTATTTCTATATTACTAACCGGCCTGAAGCTGTTTTTGGATCTCTTTTAACAGATTCGTTAACTTCATATTGCCAATTGCTTCTTTCCTCAACTGTCCCATCAGCCAGTTCACTTTATGGTCTTTGCCATCCTTACGCTTGATTTGATCAAATTTATCACTTAAAAAACTAATCTTTCCTATAATCTCTTCCGGAGCCATCCGCTTAAACTCTATATTGGTTAAGATGGATTCAAAATCCATTTTCGGATGTTCATAAAGCACCGGTAGCATATATTCAGCCAGATCAAATGTGAGATTTTCTTTTTTCAAAAATTCAAAAAGTTCTCCGATCTGAGAATAGTTAAATTGCTCCCCTTGAATATAATGCCCTTCAACGAATTTTAGCTTATGACCGATAAAGGTTCCGGCAAAAACAGAGTCTAGCTTAATATTATTTACCAGTTCATCAATCAATGGAAAAAGGTTTTTAGAGAAAATATAATGATATGTATCTTCCGGAACATTCCATTGTTTTAATTGCTGATAGCGATCAATTACTTCACCGGGAAGCTTTTCTTCCAATTTTTCAATATAGCTGTCTTCCAGAGGAATCGGAACTGTGTCCGTATCAGGATACATACGATCAGCACCGGGAAGCACACGTTCAAAAACTGTAGAACCATCTTCAAAAGATTTCCTGGTTTCTTCAGGCACGCCGTCAAACGCCATTTTACAGCGCTCTTCTATTGTTTCCAAAGCTGTTTCCACATCATCTTCCGGTGCCCAGAATATAATCTGGGCATCCTGATCGCTGGCTTCAAGTAACGTTCTTATTTTATCCCAGTCTTCCTCACTTACATCAGGCTCTAAAGCTTCGCTATGGGTCATATTGGGGCGCTCAAGACAAGCAATTACTTTAAGACGCCCTGCAAATTCTTCAGAAAAACTATGAGCAGGTTGTGTAAAATGAGACAATAAACCGCGAAAATGAGGTAAATTGACGGCTATAATTTTCTGGCCAGTATGTTTAGCCATTTTAATGGCAGGAATGGAATCAAATTCATAAGCATAATAATCCAATTCCTGATGAGAAGTACTATAATTCTCCGGATCAGCAACCCGATCTTTAAGCTCATCGCGAATAGCCAAAAGTGCATATTGCCTGAAGGCCTCAACGTGAGTGAGAGCTGGTATCCATCGTGTATGCGCTACGCCTTTAATTTCTACTCGCGAACCGCCGCGGCAACTGACGTTCACATCCTGTCGTCCTGCACCTATTCCTGTTCGCACTCTTCCCGTGCTGCGATTGAGGAACCGTATATAATCGCATGCTTCCTTCACTTCATCCGGGTTAACCATATCCGCATACGTAACGGTTTCGATCAACGGCATTCCTAATCTGTCTGTTTTAAAAACTCTTGTATGTCCTACATCTGAAATCTCGCGGCAGGAGTCTTCTTCAAGGCTAAGTTGTATCAGCCGCACGGTTTTATGCTTTAATGGAATACTACCTTCCACCCCAATAATTGCCGTACGCTGAAATCCGGTTGGAATACTGCCGTCCAGGTATTGTTTTCTGGTTACATGAACCTCACCAACAATATTTAGTTTCGACAGTTGTGAAATCTGGATAGCAATTTCCAGAGCTTCCTTATCTATCTGAAAAGGCGGCGTATCATCAATTTCGTAGGTACATGCATTTTCATTGTTGATGCGGTAAACAATTTCTTTCCGTGTTTTGAATTCCATCAATGCCGTACCATCATATTCGCCCAATTCACTGAGCGTAGGGCGCATATGCCGAATGAGCTCAGCATCATAATCATCATGATCATGATAAATACCTGCCGGACAGCGGCAAAATAATTTTTTCTGTGTTAAAAGTTGTTGGTGAACCTCCAGCCCGGACATAAATCCTATGCGGTCATAATCATGCTGTGTGGCTTCCTTTCTCAGTACATATCCTATTTTTTCCCGTGTTTTTTCGAAATTTTCCACAGGATCATATTTCTTAGTCATAAGCTCTCTTTATCTATCATCATTGATAATTTCTTTCCAAAAATAGAGAATAAATCTGAATTTCAAAAGTAAAAATCGTAGTGAAATATGCTTATTGTATTGTTCTCCTACAGAGGCACAGTTTCTTTGACCGGTATTTGAGAAAATAAAAAAGGGATATACCAGAGTAGAGGTATATCCCTTTATAATAACTAAAAAACAATAATCATTGTTTTATAATATGTTTAAATTTTTATATCTTGCATATATAACCTAACTTTTATGTCTATTTGCTGAATCCTTGATCGTATAGAAGAAATCGCAAGTTCAAAGTTTACCCCACTTGTCCAATGAAACTTTTTACTGTTTCATAAGGATAAACTGCGATGAAGGAGCATATTTTACTGTGGTCAAAAATCCAAAATGATTCCAAACTTCAAAATCTTTACCCTGTGAAGTGCGAATCAAATATCACCGGGGCCAAATAACCCCACTTAACGCTCTTCGTCTCTTCTATCGCTTAAGTAGCTTCGTTTGCTCAGTTCGCCCTCTCGCATCATCGCCAAATCGCTCTTCCCATTTAATCATTCACCAATTATGCAGAAAATTTTTCGCCAAAGAGGTTTCTAACAGGCCCCGTCATAAGCCCATTTCATATAAATAGCACCCCATGTAAATCCGGCACCAAAAGTAGCTAAAATCATTTTATCGCCTTTTTTCAGTTGCTTTTCATAATCCCATAAACAGAGGGGCAAAGTAGCTGCTGTAGTGTTTCCATAGCGCTGAATATTGATCATCACCTGGTCTTTGGTAATTCCCATTCGTTTTGCAGTAGCTTCTATAATCCGCATATTTGCCTGATGGGGAACAAGCCAGTCAAGCTCATCAGATGCAATATTATGTTTGCGCATCATCTTAACGGATGTATCCGCCATATTGGAGACAGCAGAACGAAATACAGGCTGTCCCTCCTGATAAATATAATGCAGCCTGTTTTCAACGGTTTCATGTGTAGCAGGCATCACAGAGCCACCGGCTTTTTGGTGTAAATAAACTCTTCCGGAACCATCACTTTGCAACATGGAGTCCATAATTCCCACATCTTCCTGTGTAGGTTCTAATAATACGGCTCCGGCTCCATCACCAAAAATAGGGCATGTACTGCGATCCGTATAATCAACTATGGATGACATTTTTTCGGCACCCACGACAATAACCTTTTTATAACGGCCGGATTCAATAAAGTGCGAAGCAGTTTCAATTGCATATAAAAAGCCGGAACACCCGGCATTCAAATCAAAAGAAAAAGCATTGCGGATTCCGAGTTTATCGCTGATAATGTTTGCTGTAGCCGGAAACTGATGATCTGGAGTTACGGTAGCACAAAGCAGAAAATCAATTTCTTCCGGGCTTGTATTTGTTTTTTGCAATAATTCCTGGATGGCAGGGACAGCAATATCGGACGTTCCTTTACCTTGTTCTTTAGCAATATGTCTGGTTTTTATGCCAATGCGGGACATTATCCATTCGTTCGAAGTATCAACCAGTTTGCTTAATTCATCATTTGTCAGCACATATTCCGGGAGATAACCTCCCACACCTGTAATTGCAGCTTTGATATTAGACATTCACCATCCTCCTTTTAAACCATAAAAATTGATTCTTCTATAAAACAATGTTTTGTGAAAGCTTTTTGCGGATCTTATTCTTTAATTCCGCAGAGATAAGCTTTTTAGAGCTACTAATCATATTTTTAAATGCTTTAACTCCAGAAACGCCGTGGCCAATAAGTACTGGTTTATTAATACCGATTACCGGTGTAGCTCCAAAATTTTCAAAATCCATGCGTTTAACAAAAGCATCATCAGCATGTCTTTTAACCATAATATCATGGAAAGCTTCCAACTGTTTTAAAACAATATTTCCGGTATACCCGTCAGTAACAATAACATCAGTTTTATCACCAAAAATATCTCTTCCTTCTATATTGCCGACAAAATTAATCTCTTTGTTCTCTTGCAATAATGGGAATGTAGATTGCAGCAGGATATTACCCTTTTTGTCTTCACTTCCAATATTTAAAAGTGCAACTCTTGGGTTTTTGATTCCTAAAAGGCTTTCGGCATAAATAGCGCCCAGCACCGCAAACTGGTTTAGCACATCAGGTTTGACGTCCGGGTTTGTGCCAACATCAAGGAGTACAGCACTCCCCCCGTTTTCCTTTGGAACAAGGGCAGTAGTAGTTGGTCTTAACAGTCCCTGAACTACACCGATCTCATAAAAAGAACCTACCAACATAGCACCTGTATTTCCTGCACTGGCAAAACTGTCTATTGTGCCTTCTTTAAGCATCCGGAAACCAACATTAATACTGGAGTCCGTCTTTGAAGAAAAGGCTCTCGTAGGCTGATCATGCATATCAATAATCTGGGATGCATGTTTAATCTGGATCTTTTCTTCACTATACTTGTATTGACTCAGGTGGTCATGGATCAATTCTTTGTCTCCAATTAAAAGAATAGTATCCTCCGGATCAATAAATTTCTGGGCTTCTACAGCGCCTTCTATAATTGCCGAAGGAGCATGATCACCACCCATTGCGTCGATACCAAATATCATAGCTCAGCGGGTGTTTAAATACAGATTATACGATACCTTCTTCAATGTCAATAACTTTTACTCCCTTATAGTATCCACATTCACCACATACCCGGTGATATAATACAGGAGCGCCACAGTTCTGACATGTCATCACTGTAGGTTTGGAAGCTTTGTAATGTGTTCTTCTTTTATCTCTTCTTGTCTTCGATGTTTTTCGCTTCGGATGCGCCATGACAATTAAAATTTAGTTGTTTTTCATATTCTTTTTCAGCTCTTCAAGAGCTTTCCAACGCTCATCGATTTCACCAGGAGCATTGCTTTTATTCTCTTCATTCAATTTCTCAATCATTTCCTGATTACATTCATCCTCATTTTGATGAACATGTTTAATAGGCAATAACAGGTTAATATATTCATACACCTGATGACCCACATCATATTCGTGGGCGTCTTCCGGCAAAGTGACTATATCGTCATTTGAATTATCATCTTCCCGTGCTGAAAACTTTACTATCAACACCCGATGACCATCTACCGGTTGCCTATATTCCTCCAGGCAACGATCACATTTCAGCTTGATATATCCATGAATTTCAAAATGAAAAACCAGCATTGTGGGCTGTTTTTCCATTTCCATTTCAACCTTTACTTCACCATCTTCAAGTATGGAATAATCAAGTTGATCAAAGAACGCTTTATCTATATCGTAAACAAATTCATGTTTCCCCTCTTTCAATCCTTTGAAAGGAATCACAAACCGATCCCAATAACTTTTCATAAAACCTCCTGACAATTTGAGCGTGCAAAAGTAACTAAATATAAATTCAATCACAAGTTTTCAACAAAATGCTTCAAACTTTTTGCAATTTAAAATAATAAGTTCGTGAAAATGCGGGCAAATAAGCGCAGTACTAACGAATTAAAATTTACCGTTTTTCTCCATATACAAAAATCGTTTAATCTTATGGGTAGCCGTTTTCTGGAAAGGTTCACTATAAACCTGAATAATCTGAAGCCGGGAAAAGCGGTTAACCCTACGATTAACATAATTCAACAAGTCATCTCTTAATTCTTGTTTCTTTTGCTCTACGTAGTCAGCCAGTTCTTCTTTAAAATCATGATATTTCTCTTCCAGTTCCTGTTGGTTAAAATGCACCATCGCCACTAACTTTCCTTTCTTCTCCACAACTACAGATTCTAATACATGATTAAAATTATTGATAATAGACTCAATTTCTTCCGGATAAATATTTTCCCCACTGGAGCCGACAATCATATTTTTCAGACGTCCTTTGATATACAAATATCCATCATCACTAAATTTCCCCAGGTCTCCCGTTTTAAACCACTCATCATCAGTGATTACTTCTTTTGTTTTCTCCGGATTTTTATAATAGCCCATCATAACGTGAGGCCCTTTAATCCAAATTTCTCCTTCACCGGTTTTCGGATCGGGATCATTAACTTTAACTTCACCATCCTGAATAGCGGGTCCTGTTGATTGCCAGCGGGTAGTTTGCGGATTAACACCTGCTGCTAAAGGAGCTGTTTCTGTTAAACCATAGCCAATTGCATAAGGGAACTTTGCTTCTAAAAGAAATTGCTCAACCACCCCGTCCAATTTTGCTCCACCAATACCAAAAAACTTGAGCTCACCGCCAAAAGTCTTCATCAATTTTTTACCGATCATACGGTTAAAACTGCGACGAAGCGGACCTACAGCATAAAGATGCCTTGTAAATTTATTTTTGGTGATCACAGGTCGAACTTTTGATTTATAAATTTTCTCAATAATCAAAGGAACCGTAAGCATTACAGTAGGACGGACTTTTTTCAGAGCCGGTAGTAAAACTCCAGGTGTCGGTGGTTTTGAAATATAGGCTATTTGTGCGCCATACATTACAGGCAGGATTAATCCTAAAGTATTTTCATAGGTATGAGAAAGCGGAAGGATAGATAAAAACCGGTCGTTTTCATTAATCGGCTGCACAATGCCAGCTTGTATCGCATTAAAAACAACATTTTTATGTGACAACATGACCCCTTTAGACTCTCCTGTAGTTCCTGAAGTATAAATAATCGTAGCCAGTTGCTCTTCTTCAACAACATAATTGTTTAACGGTTTTTTCTCAATATCAAAAGAAACCTTCTCCTGTTTGTTTATTTCGGAAAAATCTTCAATGGCAAATTGATAATTCAGTTCGGGTAATGAAAGTTCATTTAGCTTTCTGATCAACCCTTTTGAAACGAAAATAGCTTTCGCATCCGAATGCTTTAGCGTATTCGAAATTTCATTTTCTGAAAAGTCCGGTAATAGTGGAACAACAACTGCTCCCATTGAAGCTATTGCAAAATATACAAGAGCCCAATTGGGCATATTCACACTTAAAATAGCAACACGATCGCCGGGATGGATATCATGCTCCTCTAAAAAACGTATAATGGAATCAATATGATCAACAGCCTGTGAATAGGTGATTTTTTCATCTTTTCCGACTGTAGTAAAGGCCAGATTTGAACCTTTATCTTTTGCTGTTTCCCTGATTACCGCTGGTAATGTATGGAAAATATTATTGTTCTTTGTCATAAATGGGTGCAAATATAAATCAAACTTTTTAGTAAGTTAAACAAACAAAAAAATATTTTAATTGTATTCAAAGAATGTTTAACATTTTATAAACAATCTGCATAGTTAGGTTATTCACATTTATTGCCAAACGTGTGCCATATTTCTGAGTAACTTCATTTGTTTAAATTTTAAAATTATCTTCAGAAAATCAAAACATCCTTTCCACCTGATGATTTAATAAACCCACGAAACATGGCGGAAGTATTGCGTTCCAAGACGATATTTCCTGCTGTATCCACGCCGATAATACCTCCATCGGCATTGTATTTATTGGACAGAATGTCATGAATAACTGTTTTAGCTGCTGATTTCAGACTTTGATTTTTATAAAGCATACGCGCATGTATATCGAAAGCAACAGCATTACGTATAAAATATTCGCCATGTCCTGTTCCTGAAACGGCGCAGGTTCTGTTGTCCGCATAGGTACCGGCACCAATAACAGGAGAATCTCCGATTCTGCCCCACTTTTTCATACTCATCCCGCCTGTTGAAGTCCCTGCAGCAAGATTCCCTTCTTTATCGAAAGCTGCTGCACCAACAGTTCCTTTGATCGCTTTTTGATGCTGCCGCAAACGACGTGAAGTAATAAAATATTCCTGAGGAACTGTATCCAGTCCTTTTAAAGCTGCAAAGTGATCTGCCCCCTGACCCGACAGCATCACATGTTTGGAATTTAGCATCACTTCTTTAGCTGCTAAAATCGGATTCTTGACATACTTTACTCCGGCTACAGCTCCGGCGTTTGAATCTTCTCCCCTCATCAGAGATGCATCCAGCTCAACCTCTCCGTCTTCAGTAAGAACAGCTCCTTTTGCAGAGTTAAACAAGGAATCATTTTCCATAATGACGATTGCTGCGATAACAGCATCCATTGCAGTTCCATCGTTTTTAAGCACATGCTCTCCGGCTTCCAAAGCCTTATTCAAAGATGCTTTATAAGCACTTTTCATTTCTTCCGGGATATCTTCAGGTTTTAAATTACCCGCTCCTCCGTGAATAACCAAAGCATAATCCGGCGTAGAATGAGTGGCTTGTTCTTTTGATTGCTGATCGCAGGAAGAAAACAAAACAACAGTAGCGATAAAAATGAGAGGAAAGATTCTATTTTCCATATGATTAATTTTTATTAAAAGTCAGATCCAATCAGGCTCTTGACATCTATTATTTCAAGCAGATGAAATGAAAACACTAAAATAACCACCACCATAACCCAACGAACAAATCCTGCCCCCCGTTTTATCGATAATTTGGATGCCGTAAGAGCGCCTAATACATTTCCTATTGCTAAGATAAGCCCATATTTATAGTTCACTTCATTATGCAGCATAAAGACAAGCAAGGTGAAGGGTGCATACATCAGCACAATCAAAACCTTAACAGCATTTGCCTTTACCAGATCATACCCGGCTCCTAATACCAAACTGGCCAACAAAAAGTATCCGATACCAACATGCAAAAAACCACCATAAATGCCCATCACAAAAAACAAAATATACTGCCAGACAGTTACTTTACGGTTTTGGAGATGAATTTGTCCTTTTAGCCATTTCTCGGGTTTGTAGATCACAAAAACCATCATAAACAAAATGATAACACCAATCACTTTTTCAAATACTTCTTCAGCTATGGTTGTAGCAATTTCAGCTCCTAAAACCGAACCAATAATAACCGGAATTCCAAGCCTTAATCCTTTCTTCGTATCCAGCACATGGTGATGCCTGAAAACAGCTACAGAAGTTAAAGTCTGTATAGTAACGGCAATTCTGTTCGTACCGTTGGCTATATTTGCAGGTAGCCCCAGCAGAATAAGTGCCGACAATGAAATAATCGTTCCTCCACCTGCCAGTGTATTTATAAATCCGACCAGTATCCCCGAAACAATCAATATAACAACTTCCAGCCAAGCCATAGTACAAACCTACATAAATTTTTGCGAATAAATATTCAAAAAATCAAGATTTGGGAGATTTCCAGACATTCCTGCCGAAAATATGAACAACTAAAAACAACACACCAATTCCCACTGGGAAAAGAATTAATGACGGAATACCATAAGCAGCGGGTAAAGTTCCAAACAATATCGCTACCGCTCCTACGGTAAGCGCATAAGGCAACTGCGTGCGAACATGGTCAATATGATTACATGAAGAAGCCAATGAACTCAGTATAGTTGTATCTGATATGGGCGAGCAATGATCACCCAGCACAGAACCAGCCAATACAGTGGAAACGACATTATAGAATATAGACAACGAAGCCTGATGATCCAGTCCGTTTTCCTGACATATCAACCAGGAAGCAGGTAAAATAAGTGGGTACAAAATAGCCATCGTCCCCCATGAAGAGCCTGTAGAAAATGCTACCAACGCAGCCATAATAAACGTTAACGTTGGAACCCAATAGGGCGTCATATTCATATCAAGCAATATCTGCGATATAAAATTCGCCGTATGCAAATGTTGCGTAACTTCAGCAATAGACCAGGCAAGCACAAGAATAACAATAGCCGTAAGCATCGTTCGAAAACCATTGATCATGCTGGAAACAGTATCTTCCAATGACATCAGCTTTTGGATAAGCGTCAAAACGATTGCAGTAAGAATCCCTGCTAATGATGACCAGAGCAAAGCCTGATAAGAATCCGCATGGCCAATCACATTGGAAATATTTTTCGTGAAAGACATTTGTTCACTCCAGCCGATAGCTTCTATACCTGTATAGATAAGTCCGGCAAAAGCGCCCACTATGATTACCAAAACAGGAATAACAGCATTAAAACTTTTATGCTTAATGCCATCCATAGCCCGCAACTCATTGAGTTTATTCGAAAATCCCATGCGCTCATCATCAGCTTCGCTGGGTTGCCGGTGACGCGCTTTTCTTTCCGCTTTCAGCATTGGTCCATAATCCCGGCGTTTTACAACGATAAACAAAATAAATATCAGAGCAAAAATGGGGTAAAATGAATAAGCCAGAGAATTGAAAAATACGCTATAAGGCGTTTGCTCCAGGCCAATCGTCTGTATTCCGTTTGAAATATAGCTCAATTCGGCTCCTATCCAGGTAGTGATAAAGGCAATAGAAGCAATCGGGGCTGCTGTGGAGTCGACAATATATGCCAGTTTTTGTCTGGAGATTTTTAACTTGTCCGTAACCGGCCGCATCGTATTTCCTACGACCAGGGTATTGGCATAATCATCAAAAAATATCAGCAATCCCAGAAACCAGGTAACCAGCTGACCATTGCGGGCATTACTCGCATATACACTCAACCGATTGACAACACCCCGCATACCTCCGTTGCGCGTAATAATATTTACCATGCCTCCGATCAATAAGGAAAACACAATGATGGACAAATGGCCTTTGTCACTTAATGCATTAATGATATAGGTATCAACGATAGAAAGTATCCCGCGACCTATAGATAGTAAAATATTCCCGCCCTGATAGAAATGAATGATGGAAGTCCCTAATAATAACCCTGTGAAAAGAGCTGTGAAAACTTCCTTAAATAATAATGCCATTAAGATGGCAAGTAAAGGAGGTAAAATGGACATCCATAAAGGGATCGGATTAACATCCTCCCGGAATTCCGAATTATCCACCCGGATAGTGAGTTGTGTTTTATCCCTGAGTTCTTTTGAAATCTTAATCTGTCCTTTAACAACCGGGAGTTCTTGTTTCTCTCCATTAACAAAAACATCAACATAAGAACCTTCCAGGTTACTTCGCTTCAAAGAGTCCTGGATAGAAATTGTAAAATCAACGGGAATTGTTTTCACAACTACCGGAAAATAGTCTAATTCAACATCATCCTGATTTAATTCAACATTCTTTGAACTACCATAGGCTGTATATATTAGTAAGAGTAAAAAGAATAATACGCTTAATTTTTTTGCCATAAAACCAGCCTTATGATGATGCTTTTTGTTGGAAAAACTTCTTATTACGGATTAGCTTTTGGGCTGTTTGAACAATCCCTTCAGCGTCGAGTCCTATTGCTTTATATAGTTGTTCCGGTTTACCATGACCAATAAACTGGTCAGGAATACCCATTTTTACAATTGTGGCCTGATAATTATGCTCATTCATAAAATCCCTAACTGTGCTACCCAAACCTCCGATTATGGTTCCGTCTTCTATCGTAATTATTTTATCATGATTTTGGAAAACCTCATGTAACAAATGTTTATCAAAAGGTTTAAGAAACCGGATATCATAATGAGCATAATCAATGTTTAATTCTTCCAGTTGACTATCTGCTTTTTTTATCTGGTTTCCTATGTGTCCGATGCTAACAAATGCAATATCTTTCCCTTCTTTCAGTTTCCTGCCGGTTCCGATTTCAATCGATTCCGGGTCTAAGTTCCATTCTATCCCAGTACCTTTTCCTCTTGGATATCGGATTGCGAAAGGCCCATGATTTTTCGTTCGTGCAGTAAACAAGAGATTTCGAAATTCCAATTCATCCATGGGGGATGAAATAATCATATTGGGAATTGCATTAAGATAGGCTAAATCAAATACTCCGTGGTGTGTAGCCCCGTCAGCTCCAACCAGCCCTCCCCTGTCAATAGCAAATATAACAGGCAAATTTTGCAATGCAACATCATGAATAATTTGATCGTAAGCACGCTGAAGGAATGTGGAATAAATAGCACAATACGGAATGATCCCTTGTGCAGCCAATCCGGCAGAAAAGGTAACCGCATGTTGTTCGGCAATACCCACATCGAAAACCTGTCCGGGTAGTTCTTTCATCATTGTTGTCAACCCGGAACCTGTTGGCATTGCTGGTGTTACAGCTACTATATTTTTGTCCTCTTTTGCCATTTCAAGCAAGGTTTCACCGAAAACGGTTTGGTATTTAGCGGGTTGATTTGCAGGTTGAGGTTTTGTTTGGCCTGTTTTAACATCAAATTGCCCCGGAGCATGAAAGCGAGTTTTATCGTCTTCAGCTTGTTGATATCCTTTGCCTTTTGTTGTAATAACGTGAAGCAGTTTAGGTCCCTGAATATCTTTGAGATCCTCCATGGTTTTTATCAGCTTGGGTGTATCATGCCCGTCGATAGGGCCAAAATAACGAAAATGGAGGGATTCCATAAAATTGCTTTCATCCAGCAAAGTAGATTTAAGCATTTTTTGCATTTTTTGCACCATGAGGCGTGGCGTAGGCCCGTGTTTACCGAATTTACCCAGGACTTCCCATGTTGCATCTTTAAGTTTATTGTATGTTTTGGATGTTGTAATATCCAGCAGGTATTCCTTTAAGGCTCCGACACTATTGTCAATAGAAATATTATTGTCATTCAAAATAACAAGCACATTGGACCAGGTAACGCCTGCATTATTCAAAGCTTCAAAAGCTTCTCCGGCAGTCATAGCGCCATCTCCGATAACAGCTATATGTTGACGGTCACTCTCCCCTTTGATTTTTGATGCTACTGCCATTCCTAAAGCAGCAGAAATAGATGTGGAAGAATGCCCTGTCCCGAAAGCATCATATTGACTCTCTTCCATATTCGGAAAGCCGCTTATTCCGCCATATTGTCGATTTGTAACAAAGTCATCACGACGACCGGTAATAATTTTATGTCCATAAGCCTGATGACCTACATCCCATATAATCTTATCATAAGGAGCATTAAACACATAGTGAATGGCAAGGGTAAGTTCCACAGTACCAAGACTGGCACCTAAATGTCCTGCATTTTTAGAGACGACCTGGATGATATACCGGCGTATCTCTTCTGCTAACTGATTTAACTGGCTTTCATTCAGCCTCTTGATATCAGCAGGAGCATTAATTTGTTTCAAAAGTTTTCCCGGAACTTCCGCCATATCTTATTGTTTTACCTCATGCAAAGGTAATAAATTTGCAGTTGAAAAAAATAACAGGCTACATTGTAATAATAAAACTATTCCAATGTAACCTGTTAATAAAATAGCGTTCATTTAAAAAATTTCGACTTTGTCAAAAAGACTTGATTGAATGAACAGAGCTGTAATTTTATTGCTTTTCAACAATTGTTTGTGTATCACGAGCGATAACATGCTCTTCATCTGTTGTAGAAACTACAATTTTAACTTTAGAGTCATCAGCAGAAATATCAGCATCTTTTCCTCTGAGGCCGTAATTCCTGGAAGGATCAATTTTAGCGCCTAAAAATTCCAATCCTTCGATGGATTCTTCACGAACAGTATCTGCATTTTCACCAACACCACCTGTAAAGACAATCATATCAACACCACCCATAGCGGCAGCATAAGCACCGATATATTTCTTTATTCTGTAACTGTACAGCTCAAGGGCAGCTTTAGCTCGTTCGTTCCCCTCTTCAGCAGCTTGCTCAATATCTCTCATATCATAAGAAACACCGGAAACACCAAGCATTCCTGACTTTTTATTGAGAATTTTATTAATATCCGGTTTACTGAGGTTTTCTTTATCCATTAAATAAAATACAACTCCAAGGTCAAGATCACCGGTACGTGTACCCATAACAAGTCCTTCGATGGGAGTGAATCCCATAGAAGTATCCACAGAATTGCCCTTGTCAATAGCTGCTATAGAAGCTCCATTACCTAAATGACAGGTAATAATTTTCATTTTATTCCAGTCCTTGCCAAGCATATTGGCAGCTTTAGGAGCAACAAACTTATGACTTGTGCCATGGAAACCATAGCGACGCACATTATATTTCTCATAATATTCATAAGGAATACCGTAGAGATAAGCTTTCCGGGGCATGGTTTGGTGAAAAGAAGTGTCAAAAACAGCTACTTGCGGAATTTCCGGCAACAGTTTTTCCATAGCTAATATCCCTTCCAGGTTGGCAGGATTATGCAATGGCGCCAGTTCTATACAATCTTTAATATCGTTCTTCACTTTTTCCGTAATCAGGGCACTTTCCGAAAAGTTTTCTCCTCCATGAGCAACACGATGACCGGCAGCATCAATTTCATTTACTTCACTGATAACTCCATGTTCCTTATCTGTTAGTGCTGCCAGCACTTTATCGATCCCAGCTTGATGGTCCGGTACAGGAGTTACATCTTTGCAGTTTTCCTTGCCTTCTGGTTTATGATTGACAATCGCATCATTCATGCCAACGCGCTCAATCAATCCTTTCGCCAACAGTGTGGCTTCATGGTTCATTTCAATTAATTGATATTTTATGGAAGAACTTCCACAGTTTAATACTAATACTTTCATATG
>JBNJHE010000060.1:0-15796 GCA_051748205.1 Bacteroidota bacterium
GTTCCTTGTTCTTTTTCTCTTAATTCTCTTAATTCTCTAAAGTCTCTTCGTTCGCCTCCTCGCATTTAATCATCCGCGTGTGTGTTCCGCCTTAGGCGGATCATGGATGTTTCATCTGTCTAAATTTTATTAAATAGGTACGATGTTTACCCCGTTTTTTTCGGGGGAGCTCGCCATGAAACAGCATCTTTTAACTATACACTTTTCATTATTTCAATCATGCGTGTGTGTGTTAAAGTTTTTGTCATGGCTCGGTTCATCTGTTTTATATTTTGACTGCCTAAGACGTTTAAAGTCATCAAAAGTTTAATAATAAAATGCTAACTAACCTGAGCACCATTAATAGCCGCCTTGTCAGGATGGATAAATTTTAAATCACCATCCGGATTATTGGCCATTAAAATCATGCCCTGCGATTCGATTCCTCTTAATTTTCGTGGAGCCAAATTAGCGACCATACTTACTTTTTGTCCGATAATTTTTTCAGGTTCATAATGCTGTGCTATTCCGGCCACAACTATACGTTGATCGATACCTGTATCCAGTTTAAGTTTAAGCAATTTATTTGTTTTGGGCACTTTTTCTGCTTCAAGTACTGTTGCAACGCGGATATCCAGTTTAATAAAATCATCGTAGCTAATGGTGTCCTTTAATGGTTCGAGTGCTTGTTCATTCATCGCATTTTCCTCTTTTATTTTGGCAAGTTTATCGTATTGATGTTGAATGGTTTGGTCGTCTATAGGCTGGAATAAATGTTTAGCTGTAGCAATTATGTGTCCGGCGTTTATCAGGTGGCTTTCATTAAGTTCGTTCCAGCTCTTTGCTTCCAGGTTCATCATTGCCTGTAGTTTTTTTGCTGTAAAAGGCAAAAATGGTTCAGATGTATAGGCGAGCTGGGCTGCTATCTGAAGAGCTACATACATGATTGTTTGCACGCGGTCCTGGTCAGTTTTAATTAATTTCCAGGGCTCCTGGTCAGCTAAATATTTGTTTCCCATTCTGGCCAGTTTCATCATTTCCTGCAATGCTTCTCTAAAGCGATAGCGTTCAATTTTTTGGCCTATACGCTCGGGGAAAGTGGCAATCTGGTCCAGTACTGCTATATCCTCTTCGCTAAAGGCATTGGGTTTAGGAACATGTTTATCATAATATTTTTTGGTTAGCACCAAAGCACGATTAATAAAATTCCCATAGATAGCTACCAGCTCATGGTTATTGCGGGCCTGGAAATCTTTCCAGGTAAAATCATTGTCTTTAGTCTCCGGTGCATTGGCTGTTAGCACATAGCGTAGAACATCCTGCTGCCCCGGGAATTCTTTCAGATATTCATGCAACCACACAGCCCAGTTTCTGGAAGTTGAAATCTTATCTCCTTCCAGATTTAAAAATTCGTTGGCCGGTACATTGTCAGGCAAAATATAACTTCCTTCTGCTTTTAGCATGGAAGGAAAGATAATGCAGTGAAAAACAATATTGTCTTTGCCAATAAAATGCACCATTTTTGTTTCTTCATCCTTCCAGTACTTTTCCCAGTCATCAGTGAGTTCGCGTGTGGCGGAGATATAGCCAATTGGTGCATCAAACCAAACATAAAGCACTTTTCCTTCAGCCGATTTCAGGGGTACTTTCACACCCCAGTCCAGGTCTCGTGTAACTGCTCTTGGATTCAGGCCATTGTCCAGCCAGGATTTGCACTGTCCATAAACATTGCTTTTCCAATCCTCTTTGTGCCCCTGCAGTATCCATTCCTTTAGCCACTCTTCATATTGATCTAAAGGTAAAAACCAGTGTTTTGTCTTTTTTCTGACAGGTTTTGCGCCGCTAAGCTTTGAGACAGGGTTGATCAAATCGTTCGGGCTTAAAGAAGTGCCGCAGCTTTCGCACTGATCGCCGTAAGCCTTTTCATAACCACAATGAGGACAGGTGCCTGTAATATATCGATCGGCTAAAAACTGTCCGGCCGTTTCATCGTAATATTGCTCCGTTGTTTGTTCTGTTAGCAGCCCTCGCTCATTTAATGTAGTGAAAAAGGCTGCCGCGGTTGTATGATGCCTGGAATTTGAAGTGCGGGAGTAAATATCAAAAGAAACACCTAAATCCTCAAAGGAGTCTTTGATCATTTGGTGATAATAATCCACAACCTGCTGAGGGGTTTTTCCTTCGTTTCGCGCTTTAATGGTTATCGGAACACCATGTTCATCAGAGCCTCCGATAAAAATTACATCTTCATTCTTTGATCTAAGATAACGAACATAAATATCTGCAGGAATATAAACGCCTGCTAAATGACCAATATGGACTGGCCCGTTTGCATAGGGCAAAGCTGTAGTGACATTATAACGTCTGGGTTTTGTTGTTGGCATAGCATCAGGTTTGCTGTAATAAAAATTATATTTTTGGCAAAGATAAGGATTCAATGAAAACCAAGCTTATGATCAATGAAATGAAAACCCCTCCCCTGTTGCAAAAAGGCGATGCAGTAGGATTGATTTCTACAGCCCGGAAAATTTCCCAACAAGAAGTGCAGCCTGCGCTGGAACTATTCAGCAAATGGGGGTTGAATGTTGTTAAAGGAAAACACTTGCATGCATCCTATAACCAGTTTGCCGGAACGGATCAGGAAAGAAAACAGGACCTGCAACAGATGCTGGACGATCCGGATATTAAAGCCATAATTTGCGCCAGAGGAGGCTATGGAACTGCTCGTATTATTGATCAACTTGATTTCTCTGGCTTTGCTAAAAGGCCCAAATGGATAGCTGGTTACAGCGATGTCACTGCTTTGCACTCTCATGTTCATACAAATTTTGCAATCGAAACATTGCATGCTACCATGCCGCTAAATTTTCCTGAAAACGGACTGGAAAACCAGTCGGTTCTATCACTGAAAAAGGCTTTGTTCGAAGGTCATCTGCATTATGAAATCATTGATTTTCAAATAGTCAATGGCGAGAGTTTTAAGGATGTGAGTGGTATTTTAACCGGTGGAAATTTATCCATGCTGTACAGTTTAATTCAATCACCTTCGGACATAAATACACATAATAAAATCCTTTTCATGGAAGATCTGGATGAATATCTGTATCATGTAGACAGAATGGTTTTAAATTTGAAACGCAGTGGGAAATTGGCTTTCATTAAGGCTTTGCTGGTTGGCTGGATGAGTGATATGAATGACAATGCAATATCGTTTGGGCGGGATGCGAAGCAAATCATTTGCGACCATATGAAGGATACCGGGATCCCGATAATTTTTGGCTTTCCTGCCGGCCATCTGGAACCTAATCTGACACTTATTTTGGGAAGAAAAATTAGGATTCAGCAAGAAAATGTATTAACTTTATGGATGTAATCTTGAGCCTACACCGAAAAGTATAGCTTTAACAACAGCCGTGAAAATCTTTGAAATAGACTTTTTGGCGTATGCTCAAACTTAACCTTATTTCTTATGGCTGAACATAATGACCTGGGTGCTGAGGGTGAAGAGCTTGCTGTGAGGCATCTTACGGAAAACGGATACCAGATTCTGGAAAGAAACTGGCATTTTGGAAAAGAAGAAATAGATATCATTGCCCAAAAAGAGGATACCATCGTTTTTGTTGAAGTTAAGACCCGTAGTTCGGCTTTTTTTGGCCGTCCGGAAGAATTTGTTAAAAGACAAAAGCAACGCTTTATTATTAAAGCAGCGGATCGTTATATCCAATATCATGATATTGATATGGACGCACGTTTTGATGTGATTGGTGTGATCATTAGTCCTGGAGGTAAAGATATAAACCACATCGAAGATGCATTTACCCCGTTTTGGTAAATGACGGCTTAGCTTTCTGCCGGAAATACCAGCAAGGGTGTATTTACATGGAATACCAGCTTTCTGGCCATACTGGGGTACAACAAACGTGTAATCAGATTTCGTTTATGTGTTACCAGGGAAATGATATCAATGTCATTATCTTTGATATACTGATTGATTTGTTCGATGGCTTTATTGTTTTTACATATCAGGTTTTTTCCGGTGAATTCAGTTTTTTTATAGCGTTTAAAAAACTCTTCTAATGTTTTTAGCTGGTATTCATCTACTGTAGATGCTTTTTCATCACAAAGGTGTAGCACGTGTACTTTAGTGCCCTCTAAAGGAGAAATCATGCGCATCAGGTTTTTTATTGACTTAAGCTCCCGTTTATCGTGGTTGGTGATGTAGAGAATATTTTTTATTTCGTTGATTTTTTGTTTTGTAAACTGTTCCGGCAGTGCTAATACAGGAGCTTTGGCCGCTTCGATGACGTGGGCCGTTACAGAACTTATCAGGCTATTATCCTTGCCATCTTCATGACGAATAGGCATAATGATGACATTGGGCTTGTATGTTTTGCTTACTCTGAGAATTTCTGCTGCCGGGTCTCCCATTGTCAGAAAATAATCTACATCAACACCTTCGATACGTTGTGTGGAGACTTGCTTTTTAACTTCATTCGTTAGCTGTATCAGTTTTGTTTTGGCATTTACATGGATATCCCTTAAATAGGAAGACAAAGCATCCTGATAGGTCGTAGTTTCGTTAAAGGGCATGGTCCCCATCGAAGGATTAAAGTAGGTGTGTAATAATCGAATGTCAGCCTGAATTTTGCTTGCCAGTGATGTAGCAAAGCCTGCTGCTTTTTTTGATACGCCCGAAAAATCAACTGGAACCAATATGCGGTCGAGGTCTTCATTTTCCGCTTCTTCTACTTCGTCTGGGCCGTACTCCTGCTCTATCTCTCGGATGATACGCATGGCTACCGGAAAATCGCTCTCCTGTATTTTGACATTGGCAGCCGGTATAGAGCCCTGTATCTGATTGAGATTGGTTAAATAGGCCTCCACATTCTCGTTGGCTAACCGGGCCTTTAATAGTTGTGCGCGTGAATTGGATAGGTTGGCTAATGTGATGATTTTTTCTGACATAATATTGGCTTTTTCTGATCTGTTTATTAATAATTAGACAATAATCACCGCTGTTTTGTTTGCTTTAAAATAATATAAACGGTAGCTAAAAGCAAGTTTTTTTGCAGCAATGGGCCATTGATGTTTTTATGAATGAGATGTAAAGATATAATAAACAGACATTAATAAGCAAAAAAGCAAAAAGTTTTATGTTTTCAAATTGATGTTTTTAATGTGAATAACCCAAGGGGTTTTATATCTTTGTCAACAACTTAATGGTGATTTTACTTGCATCACTATATAACGAATAGAATTTACATGACTGAGAAAAAATTTTCAGGGGAAAAGCAAAAACAGGAAAAGGACTTTGTTCGCTTAAACCGCTTTATTGCCAATTCGGGTCTTTGCTCTCGTCGCGAGGCCGATAATCTTATTGCGAAGGGGATGATCCGCGTAAATGGCAAGGTAGTGAAGGAGATGGGCACGAAAGTGAAAGCCGGGGACCAGGTGGAATACAAAGACAAACGCCTGCAACAGGAAAAGCTGCAGTATGTGCTGCTAAATAAACCGAAAGATTTTATTACGACTATGGATGATCCTGAAGGTAGAAGGACTGTTCTTGACCTGACCTCCAAAGCTTGTCAAGAAAGAATTTTGCCTGTGGGTCGCTTAGATCGCAATACGACCGGTTTATTGTTATTAACAAATGATGGCCATTTGGCTGATAAGCTTACGCACCCTTCTTCCGGAATCCGGAAAATTTATGAAGTGCATTTGGACAAGCCTGTTTCAAAATCCGACTTAATGCAAATTACTCAGGGTATAAAGCTGGAAGATGGCTGGATATATGCTGATGCTGTTGCATGGGTGAGACCCGAACAGGATAAACGAGTGGTGGGCGTAGAAATTCATTCCGGCAGAAACCGCATCGTTCGACGTATCTTTGAACATTTAAACTATCAGGTGAAAAAGCTGGATCGAACCCAGTTCGCTTCACTCACTAAAAAAGACCTGCCCAGGGGTAGATGGCGTTTTCTTACTCCTAAAGAAGTCAGTTATCTTAAAATGATATAATAATCTGTATATTCGTTGGGTTATTTTTAAAGAGTTTTGAATTATGAGCATTCTTTTAACCCGCTCTTTCTGGAAAAAAACAGGAATAATACTCCTGCTGCTCCTGTTTGTCTTTATCGCTGCCAGTGTGTATCTGAAATTTCACTACAGGGATATTGTCAAAAATTTGCTCAAAAAGGAAATCGCTTATTATATTGAGCCCGACATTCATACTGAAATTAACTTTAGGGTGCTTCGCTCTTTTCCATATGCCTCTGTCATATTTAAAAATATTCGCATGGAAGACCCCTTGTCTCAACAAGAGGTAATGCTAAAAGCTAAAACTATTTCCTTTCAGTTTAACCTGATATCCATTATCAAAAAGGATTATACCCTCAAACGCATACAGGTTACTGATGGGGAAATTCATTTGTTGACTGACGAAAATGGTGAATCCAATTACTTAAAGCTTTTGCGAAAAAGAGAAGATCAGGCAGAACAGGATACGGAAATAGCTATCAAATTAAGCCTGATAGAGTTGGATAATGTGGAGCTGACATATCAAAATTCAGGGCAAAATATTCATTTACTGGTAAACAAAGCCTCAGCTAAAGGAAGGTTTGACCGCCAGTCATTTGACCTGGACACCAAAGGGAATTTTTATCTGGAGAAATACCAGGTGGATGATTTTATCTGGGCTAAAGATGATGCAATCACTGCTGATTTGGTGTTGAATGTCTCTGTTGAATCCCAAACCCTTAAGCTGAAACGAGGAGTGTTGGATTTTAATGCTTTGCCTTTGGACGTGACCGGCATGGTAGGCTTTGATCAGCAAAAACAGCTGGATATTCGTTTGAAGAGTGCAAAACTTAATCTGAAAAACCTACTCAGGGATATTCCGGATGATTATTCTAAGCGGCTGAAAGATTACGATATACAGGGAAATCCTTACGTAAACATACGGCTTAAAGGATCCTATAAGGATGGGGCCACCCCGCATTTGCAGGCCTCTTTTGGGCTTAAAGAAGCCATGATTGAACATAAAAAGTCGGGCATTCAGGTTGAAAACCTTAATATGAACGGTTCCTTTACGAATGGCGAAAAGCAAAATGCCTCCACAACGACACTGATGATCGATCAGTTTGACGGGACTTTTGGGCAACATACTTTTGAAGGTGCTTTGCAGATTCAAAACCTGGAGCACCCCAGAATTAAAATTCAAACAAAGTCGGAAATAGATTTACTTGCACTAAAACAATTTGCCCAGCTTGAACATATTTCTACTTTATCCGGAACACTGGATGCTGATCTCACATTGATTGTTACCCCTGATAATATCAATCAGTTGTTGCCTCAAGACTTTGCAAAGGGAACAACAGCTGGAACGCTGAAGCTGGTAGATGTATCTTTGAAAATGCAGGAGGATGGACAGGAGCTGAAAAATCTTGACGGGACAATCTCTTTTGGTAACCGCGATGTGATTATTCGTGAATTGAACGGTTTTATCAATCAAAAAAGCGATTTTTCTATCCAGGGATATTTTCAAAATCTTATTCCGTTTTTGCTTTATGAGGATCAACAACTGGGAATTATTGCCGACTTTTCGTCCAACTATTTTTCTTTGGATGACTTGCTGACAGCCGAACAAAGCAAAGCGAAATCATCCGAAGAAGAAAGTTATCAGTTGAATTTACCGGATGATATTTCTTTCTATTTTGATGTGGAGATAGCCGAACTCGACTTCAGGAAATTTCACGCTGAGCATGTGTCAGGGACAGCAAGGTATGAAAATAAGATCCTGTCCTTGAATCATCTTACAATGAAAAGTATGCAGGGTGATATTCGTGCCAGAGGTGTTGTCAACACACAACAAAAAGACAAAATCAAAGTCAATGGCGAAGCATATCTGCAAGATGTGAGGATTGAGGATGCTTTTTATCAGTTGGAAAATTTTAAGCTGGAAACATTTACGCATAAAAATATATCCGGAGATTTAACATCTTCATTCGAGTTTAGTGCTCTGTATGACCAGGCCCTGAGGCCTGTGCCGAAATCCATGAAAGCCAGTGCAGACTTAAGTGTTTCTGATGGAAAAATTATAAACTTTAAGCCGCTAATGAAATTATCCCGTTTTCTTCGCGTGGATGATTTGTCAGAGGTTAGTTTTGGAAAGCTGGAAAATACGATACAGGTGGTTAATGATGAAATCGTGATACCGGAAATGGAAATTATATCGAATGCTGCAGATTTTAAGCTATCCGGAAAGCACTCTTTTAATCAGGATATCGAGTATTATCTGGAGATACTGTTATCAGAGATTCTTTCGAAAAAAGCCAAAGCAAATAAAGCTGAAAATTCGGAGTTTGGTGTTATTGAGGATGATGGTCTGGGGAAAACAACGTTGTTTTTGAAAATCACAGGAACCACAGATAAGCCCCAGTTTGCCTATGATACACAAGGCCTAAAGCAAAAGATCAAAGAGGATTTGCGGGAAGAAAAATCCGAGCTAAAACAATTATTACACGATGAAGTAGGATTATTCAGAGGTGATAGTACTGTTCAGCAAAAACCCAAAACCGAAGCTCAGCTACGAAGAGAAAAGCGTCGTCAGCAAAAGGAAGAGCGAAAAAAGCAACTGGAAAAACAGGAAGAAGGTGAATTTATCATAGAATGGGAGGAGTAAGCATTGAATAAATCGATATACACATACAAACGGCACTGGAAAATTGTTCTGTTTTTTTTCGGGCTTTTGATTATAGGTGTTTCCCTGTGGTTTACCAATATGGTGGTGAGGGAAATTGCTAAGGAAGAACGTAACAGAGTCAGAATATGGGCAAATGCTATTCAGCGAAAAGCTGAACTGGTGAATACAACAGAAAACTTTTTTAGTGAAATCAGGATCGAGGAACGACGACGGGTTGAGATATGGGCCCGCGCTAACCGCGAATTGATTAAGTCTGATAATGAAGCAGACCTGACCTTTTATCTGGATATTATTTCGGGTAATAAAAATATCCCCGTCATACTTACCGATTTGAATGACAGCATTGAAAATACGGCTAACGTACGCTTTGATAAAGATACGGTGCCCATTCTTAAAGGTCGATTAAAACAAGAATTTACCCGCTATCCCCCAATACGGGATACTTATGGCCAGATCATTTACTATAAAGAATCCAGGCTCTACAGCCAGCTTAGAAAAGTATTGGATGACTTGACACAGTCTTTCTTTGAAGATGTCGTTAACAACTATTCCTCCTCTTCTCCGGTGATAATTACCGATTCATTACAAACGACTATCAAAGCCTGGGGGAATCTGGACTCAGGCCGGATTCATGACTCCGTATATTTGCATCATTTAATCAACGAAATGAAGGCAGAGAATGATCCGATCGTGATACAATTGCAGGATGTAGGAAAGCAATATATCTATTATAAAGACTCCTACTTGCTAAAACAGCTGCGCTATTATCCGTATATTCAATTCGGCATTATCGGCTTGTTTTTGTTTATTGCATATATGTTATTTAGTATTGCGCGGCGCAGTGAGCAAAATCAGGTGTGGGTAGGGTTAGCTAAAGAAACAGCCCATCAATTAGGGACACCTTTGTCATCCATGTTAGCCTGGCTGGAGCTGCTAAAGGTTAAGGAAGTGGAACCTGAAATTGTCCGTGAATTATATAAAGATATTGAGCGACTGGATATGATTACCGATCGGTTTTCTAAAATCGGCAGTCAGGCAAAAATGGAACCACAGGATGTTTCGCAAATTGTTGAAGAAACCATTGATTATATGAAAAAGCGAACATCCAGAAAAATACACTATAATGTTAATAGGCTATCAGATAAGCCATTAGTGGCGCCTATAAACAAGCACTTGTTCTCCTGGGTGATCGAAAATTTGTCGAAAAATGCCGTGGATGCTATAAACCAGACCGGAACTATAACGGTGGATATGATGGAAACCAAAAAGCAGATAATTATCGATGTCTCGGATACAGGGAAGGGCTTACCCAAAAATAAGTTTAAGTCTGTATTTAATCCTGGCTATACCAGTAAAGAACGCGGATGGGGCTTAGGTCTTTCGCTGGCAAAACGAATTATCAAAGAGTACCATAAGGGTAAAATTTTTGTCAGGAATTCTGTTCCTGGTGAAGGAACAACCTTTAGAATCACATTAAATAAATAAGCTGTTCGTTAAATGCAGGTGTTGATATGGCTGGAATATATTTTCATATACCTTTTTGTCATCATAAATGTTCGTATTGTAATTTTTATTCAATTGCATCAAAAAAATGGTTGGATCAAATTGCAGAAGCCTTGCTGAAGGAGTTGGTGTTGCGGCGGGATGAACTTGGCGGGACGGTAGAAACGATCTATTTTGGGGGCGGTACTCCTTCTTTACTCACTGCCGTGGAGGTGGAATCCTTGCTTCAGGCTGTTTACGATAATTTTAGGGTAGCGAAAAAGGCTGAAATTACTTTTGAAGCAAACCCGGATGATTTATCAGAGGATTATCTGAATGCACTCAAAAGGATTGGCGTTAACCGTATTAGTATCGGGATACAGTCATTTCAGCAAAATGACTTAGCCTATCTGGAAAGACGGCACCATAGTGAAATGATTCCCGGGGTTCTTCAACGAATATTTCAGACGGGATTTGAGCAGGTGAACGCTGACATTATTTATGGTATTCCAGGGCAAACAGAAGAGCATCTTAGAGAGAATATTCAATCATTGGTATCTTATCCTTTAGATCATATTTCAGCTTATGCTTTGACCGTTGAGCAGGGAACAGCCCTGAATAATCAGATACAAAAAGGAAAAAAAGCCGGTGTACGGGATGAAGTAGCCGCTGAGCATTTTTTGTTTGTGTCAGAGCAATTACAATCGCTGGGCTTTGAACATTATGAAATTTCTAATTATGCCTTGCCAAACCATTACGCCAAACACAATACTAATTACTGGTTTCAAAAGCCCTATTTGGGTATTGGCCCTGCTGCTCATAGCTTTAATGGGGTAAAACGCAGGTGGAATAAAGCCTCTGTCCACCATTATTTTAATGGCCTTGAAAAAAATACCCTTGACTATGAGGAGGAAACACTAAATCAGATACAACAGTTTAATGAATTTATCATGTTAAGAATCAGGACTCAATGGGGAGTGGATATGCAAGCGTTGGCAGAAAGATTTTCATGGCGTTGGCATAATGATCTGATAAAACAACTTAAACAATTGCATAAGCCTGATCTGATTACCTATAACCGCAAAGAAAACAGGATAAAATTAAGTCAGAAGGGATTTTTGTATGCGGATGGACTGGCTTCAGAATTATTCCGTGCGGATACTGACTGAATCCGTAACCTCTTGCGGAAGGGAAATTCTCATAAAAACGGGCTGGTGGTCCGAGTATTTAAAGGCTAAATCCTGAGTAACTACAGTATCCACGTTTACATTGGGCGAAACAATAAAATAATCAATAATCGTTGTTGTATTGTCCCCTTTTTTATAGGGGGTTAGGTTTGAGCGATTTGTTGGAATGTTCTGATCAAAGACCCATTGCCATCCATTGGGAAAGGCGTCTTCAGGAAGTGATGGTTCTATTTTTCCATAGTTGTATTGTCCCGGATCATTCCCTGGATTATAAGCTGGTGGGTTTTGATTCCAGTCGCCGCCGGCAACAACATAATTGCCCCTTAGATATTCATTGAGCATATCAGTTCGAATTGTTTGGAATTCAGTAGCGCGTAAGTCTCCGTCATCAAAAGCACTGTTGTGTGTATTAAATACTACCAGGTTCTGACCGGATTTTAAATGATATATGGTTTTCAGATATCCCCTTTTTAGCATGAAAAGCCTGTAAGGCCATGAGTATGAAGAAGAATAGTAGTTCCGGAAGACAAGGTGCGGCTTTAGCGAACTCAATACCTGTATTCCGCTATGAACTTTTCCCAGTGGATTATAGAGTGGCATGGGAACAAAGGGCACCTTGTAGTTTACGGCATGAAAACTTTCGTGGTCAGGCATGAGTTCGGTAATATGTTTAAGCTCATTGTTAAAATAACTTCTTCGCGACTCAATATCCACTTCCTGAAGTAATATCATATCAATATTGCTAAATGTGCTGATTGTTTGGTATACCCCTGAACTGTAGTCTTTAAATTCACTTAGCGTTGGCCTGACGCGCCTGCCTCCATCATAAAAGAAATCCATATTTTCTCCCAGCCCACCATAACCAATATTCCAGGTGATAAATGTGAAATGCTGCCGGTCGTAGTCTTTTTGTAAGGATAATTCCGGGTCTGACAATACTGTTGTCTGAGGTGGATCAAATTTATTAACCTCAGCATGTAAGATAAACCCGATTAGTACAAGAAGAATTAGACCGGCGATTATACTGATACTCCATATCAGGGTCTTTAACCATGGTTTCATAGGCATTTGTTTTTGCTGTTTTCTTTGCGCAAAGGGGATTAGGAGTGCCCTTGCCAAAGAAAATTCAGTGTAAAGTTAATCAACACAATTCAGAAGTCAAGTGAAAATAAAGAATAATTTCGATTATGCTTAAAATGTAGGGTTCTGGGGTTTAAACCAAATAAAAGATAAGGCCGGTCTAAAAAGCCTTCAAACTGCTGATTTTTACCCCTAAGCCCTAAAGGGAGACCGCTAAAAATCAGCAGTTTGAAAAAGTCTCCTTCATGGGATTTAGGGGTTTTAAGGCTTTTTTACTGCACTCAAAGATAATTATGCCAGATCGTATAAAAAAGAGCTTAATTTTATATTTTTGGCAGTCATAAGAAAACGACAGATAAGCACATTATGCAACCTTTTTTACAGGGCATATTATTCGGATTTATGGTTGCAATTACTTTGGGACCTGCTTTTTTTTCCTTGTTGCAGACTAGTATCAACAAGGGGTTTAAGGCTGGAGTTTTTATGGCTATTGGCATTTCCCTGAGCGATATTACGCTTATCTTTTTGAGCTATATGGGGATTTCACGATTAATCAACAGCCCGGATAACCAACTAATTGTTGGGATTATCGGAGGGCTTGTACTGGCTATTTTTGGATTAGTGACATTTACCCGTAAACCCGACGTTCACCTGCCCGACTCAAAGGATTTTCAGAAACCTGGCTCTGAACGTATTTCCAATCCTTTTGCTTTTGCTATTAAAGGCTATTTCTTAAATATTGCCAATCCATTTTTGATTATTTTCTGGATGGGTATTATGAGTTTTGTGAGTACAAACTATGGGATGGAGCTTAAAACGGTTACTTCCTTTTTTACTGGTACAATATTAACTATATTTGGAACAGATTTGGTTAAAAGCTTTGTGGGAAACAAGATAAAAAAGTATCTGAAATATAATATCTTATTGTGGTTTAACCGGATCGTGGGACTGATTTTAATGGGTTCTGCCGTGGTGTTGATAAGCAGGGTTTTATATGATCTTTATATCCTTTGAATGCATCAGGGATGAACCGGGGCAGGACAAAAATTCGGACACACACTGTCAAAATTATTTATAGATGAACCAAAGACGAAAGCCTAAAGATTTTATCGATCTCCCTAAACTTCCGGGAAGGAATAAAGACTTTCAGCGCTATATCATCAATACAAAGTAAATGAAAAGGAAGTCGCAACAAAGAAAAAACACTCATATAGTTATTCAATTTCAATTAACAAAGAAGGAAGAGCTATGTAAGCTACGACTGGAAGAAATTGTCTAATTTTATATCCATAAACTATGACTGATAAACGCTTTTGGGTAACCTGTCTGATTATGTGCTCGTTGTTGTTTTACTCCTGTTATGATGACAATTTTGACGGGCCGGCAGGCTATTCGAATTACTATTTCGATAATCAAACAGGACTGGAGTTATTTTTGGAATATAAGCTTGGCGAAGGCGCAGATGGCGAAATCCGGTTAACGAGTATCATTTTTCCAGATAGTATGGTAAATTTCCACAATGATAAACAAACCGGCAGCAATCCTATGCCTTCGCAGTCTTTTGAGTGGATCAGGATTTTTGAGCGGGTAAATGATACAACTGATCACTTGCTTTATGAGTTGGATCCTATGGTAGACTCTGTCTGGGCAAATGAACATCTTGATGACTTTTCTCCTGGTGAATGGAACTGGTATTTCAGTTATCCCTGAGTAGCGTGAATTCGTTAAGCTTGGGACATCAGACAATAAAACTCCTGTTTTGACAAAATAGAATAATCTTAATATCAATAATCAGGACTATGAAATTTAAAGACTGGAGAGTAAAAGGCAAAAGGGCTTTAATTACCGGAGCAACCAAAGGTATTGGACGAGCCGTTGCTGATGAACTTTTAAATTTTGGGGCTTATATTTTTATTGTTAGTCGTACGCGAGCAGATTTGGAGCAATATATTAAAGAAAAGGAGGAAGAAGGTTATATCGATCGTATAGACTACTTTGTAGGAGATATCTCCAAAGAAAATTACCGGCGTAAACTGGCCAATGATATTTATCACAGATGGGATCATCTGGATATTCTGGTAAATAATGTGGGCATGAATATCCGGAGGCCTTATAATGAATATAGCAGTACGGAATATGATGATATTGTCAAAACAAATGTACGGTCAGCATTTCATTTATGTCAGATGCTGAGTACCATGATGGAAGGAGATCATGATGCAAGTATTGTCAATATATCGTCGGTTGCAGCATCGCGTCATGTGCGAACCGGTGTTGTTTATGCTATGTCGAAAGCTGCTATGGAGCAAATGACGCGTAACCTGGCTGTGGAACTGGCTGAAAAGAAGATTCGGGTAAATGCTGTTGCTCCCTGGTATATCAATACGCCTATGGTGCACCATTTGATGGAGGATCAGGCTTACAAGCAGGAAGTTATCGATAGAACTCCCATGAAGCGTATTGGTGAACCTGAAGAGGTTGCCGCTTTGGTTTCTTTTCTTTGTATGCCTGCTTCCAGTTATATCACAGGACAGGTTATTGCTGTGGATGGAGGGTTTACAATTTTCGGCTTTTAAGCTAAAAGTTGTATTTTTGTAATTGAAAACCAACAGAAATTATAGTGACAAATGGAAGAGGATATAGATTCCTTTAGTCGGGCTTTACTTCAGATTCAAGATACTACATTTTTTAATTCATTTAGTATAGAGGCTGTTATAGGCCTTGCTGTTCTGCTGCTGCTGATTCTATTGTCGGCAGTGATATCGGGTTCAGAAACTGCTTTTTTTTCTCTTGTTCCTGAAAAACTAAAACGGGAAAAAAGCCAGGAACCGGTAAACCGGCTTATTTTAAAACTTCTGGATAAGCCACAAAAGCTACTTGCCACCATTTTAATCAGTAATAACTTCATCAATGTTGGTATTGTTGTTACCGGAGTGTTTATCTCAGAGCAGTTGTTTAATCTGCATATGAATCCGGTATTGGCTTTTATCATACAGGTGGTTTTATTAACAGCTGTTTTATTGCTCTTTGGTGAAATCATGCCTAAAATCTATGCCGCTAATGCAACGCTTAAGTTTGCCAGTTTTATGGCCCGCCCTTTGCTTTTTTTGCGGGCACTTTTTTCACCATTAAGTAGCCTGTTGGTATCTTCCACCAGAGCTATCGACAAACGTATAAAACGCAAAGGTCATGAGATTACAATGGAAGACATAAATAGTGCAATTGATCTGACCAGAACAGCAAAGCAAAGCCCGGAAGAAGATGAAGAGCAAAAGATACTCAAGGGCATTGCCAAGTTTGGTAACATCGAGGTTAAAGAAATTATGAAATCCCGTGTTGATGTAGTGGCCATCGAAGAGTCGGAAAG
>JBNJHE010000061.1:0-4151 GCA_051748205.1 Bacteroidota bacterium
AATGATGAGTTCTGTGAGAGCTGGGAAGGGAAAGACAATACTGGTATTGAGTCTGACGAGATCGATGGATTTGTGTTGCATCAGAATGTGCCAAATCCTACCAATGGCATGACCACAATAGACTTTGAAGTACCTTGCGGTGGCATGGCACGGATGGAGATCAGGGATGTCTTCGGTCGCTTGCTTTATGAAAAAGAAACGATGGCAAGTGAAGGCTTGAACAGAACCAAACTGGATGTCTCAGCATGGTCATCAGGTATCTACTACATCAGTGTGGAATTTGACCACCATAAACTGGTTAAGAAAATGCTTATTGCTAAGTAGTTAGCAATAGTTTTCTCATACAATGAAAAACCGCCCTCGTGGCGGTTTTTTTTTAAAATATCTAAACAGACTTAATTTTTTTATATATTTGGGGTTTATAACAAGATCACGTTCCTGGGATGAACCAAGCCAATCCGCCCAAGGCGGAATAAACAGGCACATGATTAACATCAAAATTTTATACGTATGAAGTATCTTTTTACTCTTCTCTTTTTATCCATGATAATGGTAGCCGGGCTAAAAGCACAGACTACAGTTTATCATGAAGACTTTGAGCAGCCTTCAGGAGCTGATAGTGTCACACATGCTTCTTCTTCAGCGACCAATTTATGGGGAATATCAACAAGCCTGGCGGCCGGTGGACAGCAATCAGATTCGGCCAGATGTACGCCTAATGATACGCTGACATTAACGACAAACTCCTTTTCAACGACAGGAAATGCTTATGTGATTCTTGATTTTGATCATATTAGCAAAATTGAAGCACTTGATAAAGGGATTATTGAGGTGTCGACAGATAATGGTACTACCTGGAGCAAGCTGGACACTACGCATTATATGGGGAATTCCT
This sequence comes from Bacteroidota bacterium, assembly GCA_051748205.1. GTDB lineage: Bacteria > Bacteroidota > Bacteroidia > Bacteroidales > PWNQ01 > PWNQ01. The sequence continues at coordinate 896 of JBNJHE010000061.1, forward strand.
CCAACTTTGGAAGTAGTGGAAATGTATTTAATGCTACTTCATATGGGAGCGATTGGAACAGTGGTAATGCAACTGCTACCCCTGACAATACTTGGTGGAAGCATGAGACGTTTAATATTTCAGCTATTGCCGGAAATCAGGCCTCGGTTCAGATTCGTTTTAGCCTGATAGATGGAAATGGCGGCACTGTCTTTGAAAACTACGGATGGTTTCTGGATAATATTGCCGTGGAAGCCTCCCCCTCAGAAATGATTCCTCCCCAGATTACTATGATTCAGCCAATCATTCAGGATACGGTTATTTTTTCATTACCCCAAACCATTCGGGCCAACATTACGGATAATTCCGGTATAGACACTGCCTACGTTGTGTATTATGTGAATGGGGTGTTGGCTGATACGGTTGGAATGACAAATACATCAGCTAATTTGTATGAGGGTGATATACCTTTTGTAGGGTTCGGACGTACCATTTCCTATTTTATAAAAGCTATTGACATTGCTACACAACCTAATGAAGCTGTCTCGAATAACTTTTCTTATTATTTGCATTATGTCCCTGGAACGATGCAAAACATTGCGTTAGAGGAAGGCTTTAATAGTGGTAGTATTCCAGCAACATGGACGACAAGCGGTTCAATATGGTCCCATGAAACAGGGGCTACATCATCGACCTCAACAGGACCATCAGGGCCCTACGAGGGTACAGGATATGTGTATACTGAGGCCTCGAGTGGTAGCAATACCACCGATGAACTTACTTCCCCCTCCTTTGATATTAGTAATCATGTGGAGCCAAGGTTGATTTTTTCATATCATATGTATGGAGCTGCCATGGGGACACTTGAAGTTGAAATTTTTGATGGTAATACATGGCAACAAATATGGTCTAAAAGCGGGCAGCAACAGTCATCAGAAAATGATCCCTGGTCAAGAGATACAATAAGCCTGCAGAACTATAAAAACGCGAATGCTCAAATTCGTTTTGTCGGAACTACCGGAAGTAGTTATACAAGCGATATGGCTGTTGATGATGTGCAGGTAGGTGATCCTGTTACCGGCGTGATGAATGATGCCGGAGTGAAAGAACTTACTTATCCTTATGGCGGTGTGGTTGCCAATTCAAATTTTGATGTCAAAGCTACGGTTAAAAATTTTGGGAGTAATGCACTTAGTTCTTTTGAGCTTGCCTGGACGTTGGACGGAACTCCGCAGCCAACCTATAGCTGGTCGGGAAGTTTGCCGGCAGATAGTGTTACCAGCGAAATAACGCTTGGAACACATTCTGTTGCACAAGGCCCACATTCTTTAAAACTGTGGACGACAAACCCCAATGATACGGCCGATTTTAATTTTTCGAACGATACCCTGCAATTTGATTTCTATGGGTGTACCAGCTTACTGAGCGGAACCTATACCATTGGAGGATCAAATCCTGACTACAATACCTTTAGCGATGCTGTTTTAGCTTTAACACAATGTGGTATTAGCGGTCCGGTGACATTTAATGTCGCTTCCGGAACCTATAATGAACAAATATCATTGGGTGATATCTCCGGAGTTTCAGCAACAGATACTATTGTTTTTCAATCGCAATCATTAGACTCCACCTCGGTTACTTTACAATATGATGCAAGCTCAGTCAGCGATAACTATGTAGTGGAACTGCTGGATGCCGGCTTTGTGACCTTTAAAAATATGACCTTTAAATCGTTGAATGCTACTTTCTCTGCTGTGATGCGTTTAGGCCAGGGCACTCATCATCTCAACCTTAACAATAATCAGTTTATTGGACACCCCCTGACAGCAGGGACAGGTGGAAATGACTCTTCGCTGGTTATAACAGAAGATTCTGTTGGTAGCCATATTTACTTTTTAGAGAACAGACTAATTGATGGGGGAAAAGGGTTGGATCTGATTGGAAATAATAGCAGCGATATAAAAGTGGAAGGAAATATCTTTGTTGATCAATGGTCATTATCAATGCGCGTAGCCGGAGCCGTTAATCCTTCTGTCAAACACAATAAGATCAATACTAATTCTACCTATGATAGTTATAATGGTGTTTTGACAGAAAATATTGACGGACCTTTTGAAATTGCTTATAATGAGCTATATGCACCTTCTACTGATATAGGTTATGGCTTTATGATTATGGCTTCTGCAGGTGATTCATTAAATCATGCTCGTGTATTTAACAATATGATTGTCGTTAGTGGAACATTAGGGTCGAACACTTTATCTTGTGGTATTATTAACTACGAATCTAAATTTATTGATTATTCATATAATACAGTAAAAATGGCCGGTGATGATCAGAATACACCTGCGCTTTGTCTTTATGATGTCAATCTTAATCAAACAAAAGGGATAGAGTTGCGCAACAATATCTTTTCCAATTTCGCCAATGGCTATGTAATGTTTACCCAAAATGTTGATACTACTGCTTATACAAATGACTATAACAATTTTTATGCGGATGGAACGGGCGATTTTGCATTGATTGACGGCAATAATGTCAACGATTTCAATGATTTACAGGCTCAAACCGGGGGCGAAGCCAATGGCGTAAGTTTAAATCCATATTTTACATCTCCCACAGACTTGCATGTTGCAAACAATCTTTTAAATGCTACGGGTATACCTATCGCCGGCATTGTTGATGATATTGATGGCGAGCCCAGGGATCAGAATAATCCCGATATGGGAGCAGATGAGTTTGATGCTTCACCATACGATCTGACACTAATTGATTATATTGAACCGACAGGCGGTTGTGGTTTAGGGGCAAATGAAAATGTTACCATTCAAATTAAAAATGTGGGAAGTGCCAGTGTTGATACACTCACAGCCAGCTATAGAATTGATGATCCTAATGCATCTGTAGTAGCAGAAAATATTTACACAACAATTAATCCGGGGGATACCCTGGAATATACTTTCTCCCAACAGGTTGATTTGGACATCAACTGGTATGGGAAAGACTCTACGTTTTATTTGACTTCATGGGTAGATCAAATCAATGATCCGGTACCCAATAACGATAGTATTCATTGGAGTGTGAACTCTTTGTATGAGCCTTTGCCTCCGGTAGTTTCCGATACTACGATTCATTATGGCGATTCGGTTACCTTAACAGCTATTTCCAATGATACTTTGCTTTGGTATGCTTATGATAGTTCGTCAACAGAATTGTATAAGGGCAACTTTTTCACCACGCCGAACCTCTTTGATTCGACTACCTACTGGGTGGAAGC
>JBNJHE010000061.1:4251-15366 GCA_051748205.1 Bacteroidota bacterium
TTATCCCTCTCTTGATGCCGGTATTGCTGAAGTGATTAGTCCAACAGGAAGCGTGCCTTCCGGGATACAGCAGCCTGTTAAAGTGGCGCTGCATAATTATGGTCAAAATAACTTGCAATCTGTTAATATACATTACGCCATCAATGGCCAATATCAGGGAATATATAACTGGACGGGTAATATTCCGTTTCAGGGTACCGATACCCTGATTATTGATTCAATATCGCTTACAGGTGGTGTTTATTCTTTGGAAGCCTGGACTGAGCAGCCGAATGGGCAGTCTGATCCATACCCTGGAAATGATACGTCCTCTGTTTCTTTTAATGCTTGTATGAGCGGTGTTTATACTATTGGTGATACTACTGGTGGTATGTATTACGACTTCCTCTCGTTTAATCAGGCTTTAAATGCATTAAATACAGCAACCGTTTGTGGGGATGTTATCTTTGAGGTAGCTTCTGATACCTATTATGAAACTTTAGAGATTAATGAAATCCCAGGTGTAAATGCATCCAGTACGGTTACGTTTACATCGATTACTGGTGATAGTACCGATGTTATTTTGGAAGGTGCTCCAGGCTCATCCACCAGTGGAGTTCTGTTTTTAAATGAGGCCGATTTTATCTCATTTAGTCATATGACGATTCGTGTCTCTGCTTCGGCTAGTGCTGGCCGTACGATTTATGTTGACGGTGGTGCTACCCATAACAAAATCCTGAACTGTATTGTTGAAACCCAAAGCAATACCAGTAGTGCATTTGTCGCACTGTATTCTTCCGGTTCTGATGACCATTATAATGAGTTCCGGAATAATCATTTTAAAAATGGATATTATACCATCTACTGGCGGGGTAGCGGTACGAGTACACCCAAAAAGTCTACGATCTTCGAAAACAATATTATAGAAGGCTTTTATTATTATGGGCTTTACCTCTATTATAACGACTCCATCATGGTTAAAAATAATAAATTTTATAATAGACAGAATTCGAGTACTAACTATACCTTGTATAGTTACTATACCTTTAATGGTTTTGAAATTGGAAATAACGAGATTATTATAAATGACCCGACAGATGGAGGTACGAAATATGGCATGCGTTTATATTATTCAAATTATTATCCTTATTACGATCCTTCAGATGCCCCCGGACTTGTTTATAACAACATGATTTACATCAACAATACAGGATCTAAATATGGAATTTATTCATATTATAATAATGACGTGAAGTTTTATTACAATACGGTTCATCTGGATGGACATAGTGGTTATACTGTTAGACCAATCTATCAGAGTAATAGTACTAGCAATACGGAAGGAGAAAGCTTCCTTAATAATATTTTTATTAATGAAATCGGTGGGCAAGCTGCTTACTATAATACGCCTGCAACAATACAGCAATGCGATTATAACAATTATTATACCTCCGGTAACACACTGGCTTATTGGAATGGTGATCATAATACCCTGGCCGATCTGCAAAATGCCAGTGGAATGGACACCAATTCTGTGAATCTGTTGCCGCAGTTTGAAGCATTAGGAAATCTTCGTCTGGCTGATTTACAGCTGGCCGAAAAAGGCATAGCTGTGCCTGAAGTAACACGAGATATTGATGGCAAACTGAGAAGTACGCCTTCAACAACCATCGGTGCTCATGAGCGCTACCTTGTGCCTATTGATGTAGGTGTTGCTGAAATCTTATCACCCAAAGATTCCATCAAGGCCGATCAGCCGCAAGCAGTGGCTGCTTTGATAAAAAATTATGGGACAGATACTATTCACACCTTTGATGTAAAATACAGTATTAACAACAATGGTGATGTTACAACCACATACAATGGGATGATTCCACCAATGCAAACAGATACGGTATTTTTTGCCGATACTGTGATTACTGCCGGGCACCATTCAATATGTTTCTCAACAGTGCTTTCGACGGATACTATGACATTTAATGATCAAAAATGTGGTACCTTTTACGGTATTCCACCGTATGATATTGGAATTATTGCTTTGAATAAACCCGATTCAGGTGTATGCTACACCAATAACGAGATTGTGGTGGTTAAATTGGTTAATTATGGATATCAGAATATCAATATGATCAACAATCCGGTAGATATTCAGGTTAGTGTTAGTGGTCCTAATCCACAAACCTTCCCTGTTACAACGATCAACACCAATATCTTGCCTGTTAACGGATCGCAAAATGTACAGGTGGCATCGAACTATGACATGTCACAAAGTGGCTTATATACCTTTCATGCATCAGCAGAAGTGGCTGTAGATGGGGATACAGCAAATAATGCGATGAGACCTCAGGAGATAGAAGTGAATGCAACGATTACTTCATTTCCGTTTTCTGAAGATTTTGAGTCCTTTACACCGGGGAATGGGTCGTCATTTACCGGGGATTTTCAAAATGGGTGGTCTTCAGTCCCCAATGTATCAACAGGAGAATTCCAATGGTATGCCCATACGGGTACAACCCCTTCATCAAATACAGGCCCTCCGGGCGACCATACCAAAGATGACGGAAGTGGAAACTACATGTATGCGGAATCGAATTATGGGAGTTTTCAACAGCGTGCGATGTTCATCTCTCCCTGTCTTGATCTGGGTTCAATGAACAATCCTGTCTTGCGATTCTGGTACTTTATGTACGGCTCTCAGGTGTATTCCTTGCGTGTAGATGTCAATGACGGTAGCGGATGGCAGAATAGTGTCGGGTATGTGATAGGGCAACAGCAATATTCACAGAACGCAGCATGGGAGCAAAAAGTAGTAGATTTGTCTGCTTTTGCCGGGGATATTGTTCGTCTGCGTTTTCGTGCTATTCGTGGCCCGGGGACTTATGGAGATATTGCCATCGATGATGTTATGATATATGAGCCTCAGCCTGTTGAATTAGCCGTTAAAGCTATTCATGCCCCTACTGTTGAGCATGGACTGGCCGGCAGTATGGAACAGGTAGAAGTGGAAATTGAAAGCCTGGGGCTGGATACGGTGGATATTTTTGATATCGGCTTTTATGCTGGTGATATGCAGCCTGTCATGGAAACATGGACCGGCTCGTTGAATCCCTTCCAGACAGTTTCTGTCACTTTCAGTTCACCCTATCAGATCCAAAAAGGCAATGACCCGCTGAAAGTATTTGTTACGCATCCTGCTGACCAGAATAAGATGAATGATACAGCCTATTATCATCTGACCGGGTTTGCTACTGAAAATATTCCCTGGTTTGATGATTTTGAGGGACCCGACTGGTGGCGAGGCACAGGCCAAACAAGCCAATGGGAAAGAGGAACTCCTTCTGCTGCTACAATAAATAATCCTTATTCCGGCTCCAATGTCTGGGCGATTAATTTGGATGGACATTATGCCGCTAATGCCAGCGATTTGTTATACTCGCCTTACTTCGATTTCTCGTCCGTACAGGGTGCTACACTGGAATTGCAACACTGGTATGAGAGTGAACAAGATCATGATGGTGGATTTATTCAATATACCCAGTCGTTTGGAAATTCCTGGCAGTCGCTGGGGGTTATGAATGATCCCCTGGGTACAAACTGGTATAACTCCTCCAATGGAGCCATGCATATATGGAGTGGCTCTTCCGGCGGGTGGATACAATCTTCTTTTGATTTAGCACAATTTGACAATGCGACTTCTCCGGTGCAATTTAGGTTTGCTTATACAGCGGATGTCAATAACAGCAATTATGATGGTTGGGCTATTGATAATTTTAATATAAGGCTGCCTAAAATTTCGCAGGACGCCGGTGTGGCTCAAATCCTCGATCCGGCTTTTTATACTAATGCCAATGGTCAGCATGTTCGGGTTAATGTCGTTAATTATGGAACCAATGCCTTAACCTCAATTCCTTTGGAATATACTGTCAATGGGGCTAATACTGTTAGTGAAACCTGGACTGGTAATCTGCAGGCTGGTGATACACTTGAATATGTTTTTAATGCCACACTGAATGTCCCATCTGCTGCTGCCTTTGAATTATGTGTCACTTCCGATGTTAGTGGTGACTCCAATACCTTTAATGATGAAATATGTAAGGACTATGCGTTCGATGCTGGTGTTAAATATATTATGAATCCTTTACTGATCAGCTTTAAAGATGATTCTCTGTATCCTGCGGTTATGTTGCACAACTACGGTTCGGATACAATCTACTCTATGGATGTGTATTACCGGGTAAAAAATGATCCGCCAGTAACTGAAACCTGGAATGGTGTCCTGGCTCCCGGTGAAAACCAGCAGTATATCTTTAATCAGAGTTTTGTTTCTCCGGCCGGGCTTTATCAGATATGTGCCGGCACCGATCTGGCAGGAGATACGGAAGGCAACAATGATGAAAGCTGTAAATATGCTACAGGAAAAGAACATGATGTGGGAATTGATTACATCTCAGCCACAGCTGATTTTGAAGTAGGGCCGTGTCGGCCAAATCCAGCCAATGATTATACGCTGATCCCTGTTGATCTTAAGCAGCCTGCTTCTCTGCAATTCCGATTGTATGACCTGACCGGAAAGGAATTAATCCGGCGTAATCATAAGCTATCTGGTGGTAGAAGTGATATCCGCTTAAATGTCAATACTCTGGCTGCAGGCATGTATTACTATAGCATAGCATCAGCAAATCATACTGTTACAGGAAAAGTTGTTATTCAACGATAATGACAATGAATGCCGCCGAAACCCTGGTTTCGGCGGTATTTATTTTATTGTTCCGAGTAGTGACTGAGCCTGGCGGGTATGTTTGCGATATAAATCACAAACCAGCCCATCGGCTAAACCAATTTTTGGCGCAAGAATACTTGATATGCCGGCCCACTCCATGGCTTTAGCATAAATCTTTGCTGCCGGAACAATCACATCGGCACGGTCGGCACGAAAACCGAATTTCTTTATGCGCTGTTCTACGGTATAACTCCTCAGATGATCATAGGCATTTACCAGTGTTGGGAAATCTATGCTTTGATTTGTTTTGGACCCATATAATTTGACGATCTTGTTAATATTGCCACCTGAGCCAATGCTGTTGATATTGCCACCGGCTTTTTTTAAATCAACCAGCCAGCGTTTCATTCGCTTCCACTCGTCTTTATCAATGCTGTCATGCAAAGCCCTGATTGTCCCTATTTTAAACGATTCTGATTTGACAAACCGATTATTTTCAAGTATGGTTACTTCTGTGGATCCTCCACCAACATCAATATAAACCGTGGTGGGATGCAGAAGGAGATCTCCGACATCATTATATTTTGAAATGATTTTGGCTTCTTCCAATCCGTTAATCACTCTGAGTGTTATGCCAGTTTCCTGTTTTACACGATTCAACACTTCGGCTTTGTTGCTGGCTTCGCGTATGGCTGCTGTAGCGCAGGCTGTGTAATTTATGGGCTTATATACATCAATGAGTAAGCGGTAGGCTTTTAGGGTATTGACAAGATAATCGGTGCGTTCATGACTGATACTTTTATCATTAAAGACATCCCAGCCAAGACGAATCGGAATTCGCACTAAGGTGGCTTTTTCGGCCTTTATCCGGCCCTTCTTTTCAAAGACATTGGCAAACAACAATCTTGCAGCGTTCGAACCAATATCAATAGCAGCAAATATCATGTCCCAAACCTAAGGATTTTTTTATTCATGACCATGAATCTTTTCCAGAAAGTCGTATGTGGCAAACTGTGTCCGAATATTTTGGTGTTGTCTTTTACGGATATATTGGTTTAACTTGCCCATTTCCAGTGTTCTGGCTTTGACATTGTCGTGGAGTTGAATGTTTAGCATTTCTTTCAGCTCTTGTTGAATATCCGGGTCATGAACGGGTGTGGCTACTTCAATACGGTTATCCAGATTTCTCACCATCCAGTCGGCAGAAGAGATAAAATATTTTTCATTACCGTTGTTATGAAAAATGAATACCCGTGAATGTTCCAGGAATTTATCTATGATGCTGATTGCCTCAATATTTTCGCTCATGCCAGGTTCGCCGGGCAGCAGAGAGCAGATGCCTCTGATAATCAGCTTTATCTTCACTCCGGCGCGGCTTGCCTGATATAGCTTTCTGATCAGGCGGTCGTCAACCAGGTTGTTTAGTTTTATGATCATGGATGCCTTTTTTCCTGCTTTGGCATTTTTGATCTCATTATTGATCATTCGGGAGAAAAAGGACCGGCCATTAAAAGGAGAAACAATAAGATTTTTAAATCGGTATTGACTGTAATTGGCATCAAAGAGGTGAAATACGTTATTGACCTCTTCTGTAATTTCCGGATTTGATGTCAAAAGTGCATCATCAGCATATAAACGCGCTGTTGATTCATTAAAATTGCCGGTTCCGATGTTCGCATACAGGCGTTCTCCATCATCGTCTTTACGCTTAATTAAAAACAATTTACAATGCACTTTAAATCCCGGGATACTTTGAATAATCTTTACGCCAGCATCCTGTAGCTTTTCCGTCCAAAATATGTTTGCTTTTTCATCAAAGCGGGCTTTTAACTCCATAAAAACGGTGACGGTCTTTCCGTTACGTGCTGCATTGATCAGCGCATTGACGATTTTCGAGTCTCTGGCCAGGCGATAGATCGTCATTTTGATGGAGACCACTTTGGGGTCCATAGAAGCCTCACGCAAAATGTCAATAATGTAATGAAATGATTGGTAGGGATAATGTAGCATTACATCCTTTTCTTTGATGGCATCCAGCAGGCTTCGCCTGTTGCTGAGATGTTGATGAGGTAATGGCTTTACAGGCCTGTAGGTTAACTCTTTTCGGCCCGTGTTGGGGAATTTTATGAAGTCTTTAAAGTTATGATAGCGCCCGCCTTTTACCGAGACATCATTTTTGGTGATATGAAGTTTTTTCTTTACCGTTTTTAACAAGTCTTTGCCTATATGTTTGTCATAAACAAAGCGTAGCGGAGTGCCTTTCTTTCTTTGCTTTAGGCTTTCCGACATCTTTTCGATAAAGCTCTTGGAAATATCATTGTCGATGTCCAGTTCTGCATCACGGGTGAACTTGATCGTATAAGCCTGAAAACGATTGAAATCAAACATCGAAAAAATCTTGTGCAGATTATACCGGATGATGTCATCCAAAATGATGATGAACTTTTTGTCATCCTCGTTGGGTAAAAGTATAAAACGTGGCAGATTGTCCGGAACCCGGATCAAAGCATAATGATGTTCTGGCTTGTCGACGCGGTCATTATACATGTCTACAGCCAGGTAGATGGATTTGTCTTTTAAGGTAGTAGCCGGGTCAAATTTATATAACATGATGGGAAACAAACTAGGCCGAATCGATTCCTCGAAATAGGCTTCGATATAGGCCTGTTGTGAGCTACTAAGCTCTTTTTCATTGATAACAAAAATGTTCTCATCTGCCAGATTTCGAATTAAACTCCTGTATATCGAGGTGAATTTTTGTTGCTGTTCGTTTACCATGCTGTTGATTTGCTGTAATATCTCAACAGGGTCGAACTCCACATAATCATAATTTCGCTTTTTAAGCTCTGCCATTCTGCTTACACTGGCAACACGAATACGGAAAAACTCGTCCAGGTTACTGGAAAAAATTCCCAAAAAGCGAATTCGTTCAATTAATGGCGTATCCTCGTCGGCAGCCTCCTGCAATACCCGCTCATTAAAATGGAGCCAGGCGATATCCCGGTTAATTACACGATTTCGTTTTTTTGCTGTCATACCATTATTCTTTGATACAAAAGTAAACAGATTTACCTTATTAACTGCTCTATCCTAATGAATTCTAAATTAATTCTTTTCCAAATCAATTTGTATTCCTGCCAGTAAACCATATTAACGATAGCATAGCATGAACAATATGCCGGCTTAAGGGTTATGATTGCATCCTAACTAAGGAAAAAATCAGTCTTTTTATTAGAAAACAGGTATTTATTAGAAAAGGAATTGTCTATATTTCGATCGTAATATATTTATATATTTGAATACCAGATTATATGAGCATAAAAATAAACCGGAAATATGATTAATTTTGTGTTAATGTAAAAGAAAATTATGCCATCTTAGTAGCTGTGGCTTAGTTATTTCTATAGGAAAGGGCAAAAGAATTTTGTAAATAGATTTGGAAACCAGTATAAAATACCATACATTTGCAGCCAAAAGTCAAATAATCAACTGTTAAACATATTAAATCAAATTTAATAAAAACTCAAAAAATTGATTATTATGAGGAAAATTATGAAAAAAACAACAATTGCATTTTTAAGCGTGCTATTTTTATCCTCGCTTACAAATGGGAACCTGTTTGCTCAGGATGACGAAGATGGTTTTACGGTAGGTGGTGCTGTGCGGTACAACTTCATTGCTACCGATTATGAATCCAGTGCTAATGCCACTAATCCTTCATTTACATGGGATACCTGGCGGTTGAATGTGGACGGTTCAAAAGCAGGTGTTGACTTGAGTTTTGAATATCGTTTCTATCCGACTTTTGGCACACATTTTATCCATCATGGATTTTTAGGTTATGGCCTTAGCGATGATGTTTACATGGAATTAGGTGTTACTCAGGTCCCTTTTGGTCTTGAAACTTATGCTTCCAACTCATGGTGGTTCAACGGAAACTATTATGTAGGATTGGAAGACGATTATGACATGGGAATTAACTTTGACATTACGCCGTCTGAAAATCTCACCTTTTCACTGGCATACTTCCGTCAGCAAGAGCCTGAAGGCCCAGGCTGGCAAGGTCCGACATTTGGTAATTCCGGCCCCGGACGCTATTCTTATGATGTCGTGCCTGGAACAATTAAGATGCCTAATGATACTGTGGCTACTGGTGTTAGCTTGCGTGAGTTAAATCAGTTTAATGCCCGCGTAGCTTATAAGGTTACGGACAATATTGAAATTGGTGGCTCTGCTCAAATGGGACAACTGTATAATACTGTACAGGATGTTAGTGATTGGACAACGGCTTTTGCCGCTCATATTGACGGAAGCGTTGCCGGCCTCAATTTTAAAGCTCAATATTCGATGTATGACTACACTGCTACCGATGATAATGGTGATGAAACTGAAATTATCCAAATGGGTGCTTATGGTGATCAGTATTACAGCGGAGCCAACTACTCCGGTGGCGTAGCTACAAAAGCCAATATGTACACTGCCAGTGTGGCATATCCTATCTCTGTTGACTGGGGCCCGATATCAAGTATTTCGCCCCATGTTGACTATACGTTCATTGATAAGTCAAATGAAAACTTTTATGATACCCAACACTTAATCCCTGGCATCCTTGTTACAGCCGGCGGTATCTATACCTATATCGACTATGCTATGGGTAAAAACCAGCCCTGGTTGACCGAAAATTTTGGTAAAGGACTTGGAACTGGTGTTGAAGATCCTGACTGGAACAAGCGTTTCAATATCAATATTGGTTATTATTTCTAAACAGCATATGGAAAGAGCCGGCCTTTGCTGGCTCTTTCCTTTCTGATTTTTGTTTATCAGGCATAATGATCCAGCTTGAATAAGCACTATACATTAACTCAAACTGCCCTTATGGAAGAAGAAAAGATTCGAATACGTATAGAAAATCTTTCGGTAATTTTTGGCCGCCGGCGTAAAGAAGCCAAAAAAATGATACAACAAAGCGTTTCGAAAGAGGAAATCTTGCGCGAGACGGGTTGTACTGTAGCTGTCAATAAGGCAAATTTTAACATAAAAGAAGGTGAAATTTTTGTGGTAATGGGCTTATCAGGGAGTGGAAAGTCTACTCTGATACGCTGCATCAACCGCTTGTTAACGCCTACGGATGGACAGGTAATTGTTGATGATGTGAATATCACGGCTGCATCAGAGAAAGAATTGAGAAAGCTCCGCCGTTCCAAGTTTGGAATGGTATTTCAGAATTTTGGCTTATTGCCGCACCGTACGGTAGAGTCCAACGTGGCTTTTGGTCTAGAGGTACAGGGTATTGATGAAGAAATCCGTATCAAGAAAGCACGTGAAGTGATTAAAACAGTTGGGCTGAAGGGCTATGAAAATAAAATGACAGGAGAACTCAGTGGAGGTATGCAACAGCGCGTGGGCCTGGCCAGAGCCCTGGCTAATGACCCGCCTGTCTTGCTTATGGATGAAGCCTTTAGCGCACTCGACCCATTGATCCGTGCCAATATGCAGGATGAATTGCTCGACCTTCAGGAACGGCTGCAAAAAACAATCGTTTTTATCACCCACGACCTGGATGAAGCTCTGAAACTTGGCGATAGAATTGCCATTATGAAGGATGGTTCTATTGTTCAAACCGGAACTCCTGAAGAGATTTTGACGAATCCTGCTGATGATTATGTCAAGGCTTTTGTCGAAGGTGTTGACAGAAGCAATATTGTTACCGCTTCTACCATTATGCATCGAAGCCCTACCTTTATTGACCTGAAAAAAGATGGTGTGGAAATGATCCTTCGTAAAATGGATAAAGCTGGTACTAATATCCTTCCTGTTATTGATGAAGAAGACCATTTTCTCGGATTCTTTACTGAGAAGGAAGCGTCTAAGATGCGTAAAAAAGAAGCCTCTGACGTTCGTAACTTAATCCATGAATTTTCGGCTTCAGTTTATGAAGAGACCCCTGTGTCTGAAATTATTCCTATTTTTAAAGATTCTTCTTTCCCCATTGCCGTTGTTAATAATGAAAATAGACTAAAAGGTATTGTCTTTCACGCTTCTGTCGTGAAAGAAATTGTCGGAAGAGAAGATAAAGAAATTGAAAATATTATTAAAGAGGGTTATAATATATGAACCGGGCCATGATCCGACGAAGGCGAAACACACACGGGGATGATTAAATGCGAGAAAACTAATTGCCAGAAGGCTATGTCATTGTGCGGTGGGATTTCCGCCTTAGGTGGAGATTTAGGGGCGCGAGTTGGCGATGAAGCGTTGATGCGATGATGCGATAGGGCGAACGAAGAGACTTGAGAGACTAAAGCGAATAAAGAGACTGAGAGATGAGTTGTGAGAGATGAGCGATAAGATAGCGCAACAGCCAACACAGAACAAGGAACCCCGTTAAATCTACTCCTATCGTCGCATTTAACGGG
>JBNJHE010000062.1:0-15275 GCA_051748205.1 Bacteroidota bacterium
AGAGACTTTAGAGACTTTAGAGACTTTAGAGACTTTAGAGAACGAAGAGACTAAAAGACTGATAGTCTGAGACAAGCGAACAACAAACCCCGTTAAATATGCTCCTGACGTCGCATTTAACGGGGCAAGGAACAAAATTATAAACAATTGAAAAACTTTATTTACTTTTGCATCCCTAAAAAAAAAATTAAAAGTGTGGTTGACAAAAATAAAATGTATTATCTTTGCACCTCCTTTTTAATACATGAATGATCTTAAATTAAGAGAAAGCATATGAATTTGACACAAGAGAACAAACAGGAAATCTTTGAGAAATACGGCAAAAACGCCAATGACACAGGCTCATCCGAAGGACAAATTGCACTGTTTACACAACGTATTAAACATTTGACTGAGCATTTAAAAGAAAACAAAAAGGACATGAATACAGAGCGTTCTCTGGTGCGACTGGTTGGCAAAAGAAGAAAGCTACTGGATTACCTTAAAAAGAATGATATTGAGCGCTATCGAGCTATCATTAAAGATCTAAATATCCGAAAATAAATCACAAAAATATTTACAAGAGGCTACCATTGCTGGTAGCCTCTTTTTTTTTGCTAGAGTAAGTCCTTCATAATATTTCCTTCTAAAAATCAAGCAACCAATCTAAATTTCCATTACCTTTGCATCAAGATAAAAGAAGAAAAGAATAAAGTACTTACCGAATTATCATTTAATCCAAAGACGTATGACCAAGATTGGTATTCAAGAAACATTTCATTTAGGAGACGGTGCGTCCACGACGCTTGAAACCGGAAAATTAGCCAAACAGGCTGATGGCTCAGTAGTAGTTACTCATGGCAACACCATGCTACTGGCCACGATTGTATCGAGAAAAGAAATCAACCCAGAAGTCAATTTCTTACCCCTTACTGTAGATTACAAAGAAAAATATGCCGCTGCAGGACGCTTTCCTGGTGGATTTTTCAAACGCGAAGCCCGCCCATCGGAACATGAAATCCTTATTTCCCGCCTTATCGACAGGGCCCTACGCCCAATGTTCCCTGGCGACTATCGTGCTGAAACACAACTTCTTGTGTCGTTAATTTCTGCTGACAGAGATATTTCACCAGATGCATATGCCTGCCTGGCGGCCTCAGCTGCTCTTCAGGTTTCGGATATCCCGGTGGAAAGCCCCGTTTCTGAAGTTCGTGTAGCTCAGATTGATGGCAAATTTGTCATTAATCCTCTGCGTTCTGAAATAGAAAATGCTACACTGGAACTCATTGTTGCCGGATCGATGGAAAATGTGAACATGGTAGAAGGTGAAATGGAAGAAGCTTCCGAAGAAACTATGATGGAAGCCATCAAAGCCGCCCACGCTGCTATTAAAGTGCAATGCCAGGCTCAAATAGAGCTACGTAAAAAAGTGGAAAGCGAAAAAGGACCAATTGAAATCCGCGAATATGAAGAAGAAGTAAATGATGAAGAACTAAAAAAAGACCTTCATGAAGCAGCTTACCAAAAAGCGTATGACATAGCCAGGGAAGGCATCGCTGACAAAAAACTCCGGGCAGAAAAATTTGATGCGATCATTGATGCATATATTGAATCAATGACGGAAGAAGAACAAGAAGAAAAAGCCGGATTAGCAAAGAGATATTATCATGACATCCAAAAAGAAGCCATCAGAAATATGGTTTTGGATACAGGCATTCGATTAGATGGCAGAAAGCTCGATGAGATTCGCCCAATCTGGTCTGAAATCGACTATTTACCTGCAGCTCACGGTTCTGCAGTATTCACACGTGGCGAAACACAATCGCTAACGACAGTAACATTAGGCTCTAAACTTGATGAGCAGGTTATTGATGGCGCCATAATAGAAGAAAAGCAGGATTTTATCTTACATTATAATTTCCCGCCATTTTCGACAGGTGAAGCCAAGCGCGTATTCAGCACCAGCCGGCGCGAACACGGCCATGGAAACCTGGCACTCAGGGCACTGAAGCCTATGATCCCTGGCGGCGAAGAAAATCCCTATACTATTCGTGTGGTCTCTGATATTCTGGAAAGCAATGGTTCCTCATCGATGGCTACCGTCTGCGCAGGTACACTGGCATTGATGGATGCAGGTGTGAAAATCCGCAAGCCGGTTTCAGGAATTGCAATGGGCTTAATTGCGGATGAAAACGCTGATAGATATGCCGTTCTATCAGATATCCTTGGCGATGAAGACCACCTGGGCGACATGGACTTTAAAGTTACCGGAACACGCGATGGCATAACAGCGTGCCAAATGGATATTAAAGTTGCCGGTTTATCATACAAAGTTATGGGCGAAGCGCTTGCTCAAGCCAAAAAAGGACGTATGCATATTCTGGACAAAATGGCTGAAACCATCGAAGAACCCAGAGAAGATTATAAAGATTTTGTTCCCAGAATTGAATCGCTTATCGTTGCAAAAGAATTTATCGGAGCAATAATCGGCCCCGGAGGAAAAGTTATTCAGGAGATTCAGAGTGATACCAACACCACAATTACTATTGAAGAAGTAGGCGAATTTGGCCATGTTGACATTATGTCGCCTGATAAAGAGTCCATAACAGCAGCCAAAGAAAGAATTCAGCTTTTAACCACTGTGCCCGAAGTAGGCGAAGTATATAAAGGTAAGGTGAAAAACATTGTTGCCTTTGGCGCCTTTGTTGAGATTTTGCCGGGAAAAGAAGGCTTACTTCACATCAGTGAGCTGGAGTGGCGACGTGTTAATAATGTTGAGGATGTCCTGAAGACGGGACAGGAGGTAGAAGTAAAACTTATCGACATTGATAAGAAATCCGGTAAATTAAAACTATCGCGCAAAGCCTTGCTACCAAAACCAGAAGGACAGAAAAATCGATAATTTATCACAAAATTCGTAACTTAAAGCGCCTTATCAACGTAGATAAGGTGCTTTTTTTATACAAACAGGGCCAGGTGAATGAGACAACTACGAATTACCAAGCAGGTTACTAACCGGGATAGTGCTTCGCTGGAGCGCTATCTTCAGGAGATTTCCCGCATGCCAATGATATCGGCCGAAGAAGAAGTAACTCTGGCGCGCCGCATCCGGCAGGGAGACATGGTAGCCCTGGAAAAGCTCACTCAATCGAACCTGCGTTTTGTGGTTTCTGTTGCAAAACAATACCAAAACCAGGGCCTTAGCCTTTCCGACCTGATTAATGAAGGAAATATGGGGCTTATCAAAGCTGCACAGCGCTTTGATGAAACCAGAGGATTCAAATTTATCTCCTATGCTGTCTGGTGGATTAGACAATCCATTATGTCAGGCATCGCTGAACAATCCCGGATTGTTCGCCTGCCCATTAACAAAATTGGGGCGATCAACAAAATCAAACACATCTATGCTGAGCTGGAACAACAATATCAGCGAATTCCCAATGCCAAAGAAATTGCCTCTAAACTTAATCTCACGGAAAAAGAAGTAAAAGAATCGCTAAAGAATGCCAGTAAGCACTTATCCATGGATGCTCCTTTACTGCAAGATGAAGAAATCTCTCTTTATGATGTGATTTCGATGGATGATGACATCACCCCTGAAGATGACCTTTTAAGAGAATCGCTAAAAAATGAAATCATGCGAGCACTGGCAATTTTGCCCGAGCGAGAAGGCGACGTGCTTAGACTTTATTATGGAATCAATGAAAAAGAACCATTGACCCTGGAAGAAATCGGAATGAAATATGAATTAACCAGAGAGCGAATCCGGCAAATAAAAGAACGCGCGCTGCGGAAACTTAAACGAAACTCAGGTAGCCATCTGCTAAAATCATATCTTGGACATTGACCTTTGCTTTTATTTAATCTATACCCAGGGAGAACCGTGATATTCACTGTTCTCCTTTTTTATTTTACGCCATAAACCTTTCTTACATACAAGGAATAAAAGATAATAAACAAGGTAACAAACACACTTAACACTGCCGAAGGCATGGCAACAACCTCGTCGTCAAAAAAAGTAATCGCTACCACGGCAGCAAAAGCAGAGCTTTTTACTACCATCATCAAAGTCGAACTGACAATTTTGGGTACAGGTATATGAAAACGCCTCATCAATATATCATAAACAAAAGCCAACACAAACATTGCTAAAATAAAGCTTACTGAAATCCAAAGCAAAATAACCGGATTTCCAAATATCACATCTCTACTCATTCCAACAATCGGCATAATCACCAGAAAGAAACCCCACTTTACCACTGTTGGCCGGGCTTTATCCACAGCAGGCAGCAGCCTGGGATGTCGTAGAAACCGGGAAATGATCAATGGAATTAAGATTAATTTCACCAGTATCATAAAGATTTCCATCGGATCGATGATGGACTTCCCTAAAAAGAGAATTACATAGGCAGGCGCCAAAAGCATAGCAACCAGATGCAAGCCAAAAACACCACTAACAGCAAAATTGATATCCCCTTTAAGCATAGAAGAAAACGGAATAATGGATGGGCCCGGAGGTGCAGCAGCAATCAAAACAAACCCAATCCAAATCAGAAAATTTTCTTCTCCGGGAAAAAATAACCTGGAAACCCCAACAAGCAGTAAGCCAAACAAGACATAGTTTAGCAAAACTGATAAACCTATAGGCACCAAAGCATTACGGATCGGCAACCAGGAACGAAAACTAAACCCTGAGGTTGATGCTATCATCACCAATGCCAGTGCATAGATGGAATAATTCGACAAAAATTCAGTCTGCTTGCCAAAAATAAGACCGGAAACAATGGCAAAAGAAAGAACAAAATCGCGATGATTGATAATTTTAATCAGTTTTTCAAACATTAAAACCTATTTTTGTACGGACACTAAACAATTGATATCAGATAATGTTGAGGCATTAACCATGCAGGTATTTTATCATCCATCAGCAAAAACAGGAGCAGAATATAGCTTTGACAAACAAGAATCGGGGCATATAGCCAAAGTGCTGAGAATGCGGGAAGGCGACAAGGTTCGACTAAGCAATGGTGAAGGCTGTTTTTTTGAAGCAACAATCATCCGATCGGACCCCAAAGCGGTAGTTGCAAGCATCAATCAAAGCACATACATTCCAAAAAGGCCTTTTTCAGTGCATATAGCGCTGGCTCCTACAAAAAACATCAAGCGAACAGAATGGTTTATCGAAAAAGCCGTAGAGCTGGGAATTGAGAAAATAAGTTTTTTTCACTCCCGCTATTCAGAACGTACTCAGCTAAAACCACAACGCATGAGAAAAATAGCCATTGCGGCAATGAAGCAATCTGAAAAAGCCAGACTACCAGAAATTAAAGACATCAATTCACTCCAATCAATGATTCAACAAGCTACTGAATCTGAAAAATATATAGCACATTGTCATGCTGACAAGCCCAGAATTTCATGGCGTAAAATACCCACACAAAAAGATTATCTGGTCTTGATTGGCCCAGAAGGAGGTTTTCATTCGGATGAAATCATACTTGCAGAAGAAAACTCTTTTCAGGCAATGGAATTGAGCCTCTATCGTTTGAGAACAGAAACAGCTGCTTTGACGGCCTGTCAATATCTGAATTTCATAAATCACTAAACCTATGATCAACAAAGCATTTTACCTTTTGTCATTCATAATCTTAAGCCTGTGTTCATTAACGGCCCAGGAAAGTAGTCAGGTCAGGCTGGCACTGGCAAAATATAACGGTGGCGGTGATTGGTATTCTGACCCTACCGCTTTGCCAAATCTGATAGCCTTTACCAATGAAAACACAGGAACAAATATCCATAAAGATTACGAAACCGTTGAGGTAGGCAGTCCGGATATATTCAATTACCCTTTTGTTCACTTAACGGGTCATGGCAATGTCGTTTTCAGCCGTCAGGAAGCAAACAATTTGCGGGAATATCTTCTGGCAGGAGGATTCCTGCATATAGATGACAACTATGGTTTGGATGAATACATCCGTCCCGAGATGAAAAAAGTCTTTCCCGATCTTGACTTTGTAGAATTACCCTGGGATCATCCCATCTATCATCAGACCTATGATTTCGCTAATGGAGTTCCCAAAATCCATGAACACGATGGACAAGAAGCCAAAGGCTACGGATTAATTTACCAGGGCCGGCTTGTCTGCTATTACACCTACGAAACTGACTTAGGAGACGGCTGGGAAGACCCTGAAGTTCACAACAATTCAAAAAACACACGCCTAAAAGCGCTGCAAATGGGAGCTAATATTCTACACTATGTTTTTACAGAGAATTAGCGCACAACATGCACTTTGCGGGTTAATGAATGTTCTTTATCCCGCAACACTAAATAATAGATTCCCTGCGGATAAGACTGAAGATTCAGCTGTATCTGATTGGGCCCAGGCATAAACCCGCGAATCCTTTTATCAAAGACAACAGCACCCTGCTGATTCACAAGAAACAACTCGAGTTCATTGGTATTTTTTGTCTCAAACTGCACTGTTAACTGATCGGTTGCCGGATTTGGGTAAAGATACCCCAGTTTCAGGCCATTGGCAAATTTGTCCCGGGCAATACCGGTAGTACCATCATCAACAACAGGAAAAATAGCAATCGAGCGGTCGATACCCGAATATAAATGAGAAACCTGTAACCATAATAAAGGATCAGGATAGCGCCAAAGGGTATATTTCTTCCCATAAATAGCAGAACCACTTCCGTTTCCGGCAGTCATAAATCCAATGCGATCCCCGTTCATATAAAAATCAAACAGGTCGACCACCACCGCATAATCCTGTTTCACTTCAACAGGAGCAGGCAAATGAGCAACAGTAAAAGCAGGACTCACAGCCGAGGACTCCTTGATATCATCCCACGCAACAGAAAATGCCATCAGGCTACTCCCGGGTGAGGCAATAGTATAGGTAATCGGTCCACCAGAGGTATTGATATTATAGGTGGTAGAATCGTCCAGCAAATGAATGGAAGCAATTAAAGAAGTACCAAAATCGGAGCTCTGAACCTTCCGCCCAACCAGAAACAAAACTTCAAGAATATCATAGCCGGCAGTATCGCAAGAAAACCCCTGAGCAAATGCCGGGATTCCGTCTTGATCCGGCGTAGATGCATTTTGGTCTAAATCCAAAAAATTTGTGCCGAAAAAATAGCCATGCCCGTTGTTATATGGATATGTAAGCAGATATGCCCCTCCGGGCAAAGCATCAAACTCGTGCCATAAAATCGTATCTGTCGGAGGAGTCCCGATAGAATATTCAATTGATTTTTTTGTATTGGCCGTTGTCAACAAACATAGACCAATAAAGATGGCTGATAAGTAAATCTTTTTCATGGAATGTGGTATTGGTTCCTATACACCTCCAAAGATACACAATAAATTAATGAAAATCAAGCTTCCTGCAACATAACTCCACTGGCGTTTAAGCACACTTTACTAATAACAGAAAGAAACAACGAGCCCAAAAAATGTTTAAATTTGTTAATTGAAGCCCTAAAAGCAAAGAAATATTTGTAGATTCAATAAAAACATCGTATATTTGCCTACCACAAAACAAAACGATAACAAAAATTGACAATAATTTAAATCCAAACAGCTATGAAAAGAATTTTTATTTCAGGATTATTTCTACTGGCATTTGTCGGATTGCAAGCACAATCGATTGAACCTGCAAAAAAAATTAATGCCGACCAAAAAGTACAACACCATAAAAAAATGGTGAATGCAAACGCCAAAGATGCCCGTTGGTTTATACCCACATGGGATTTATTGGAAGACTTTTATCAGGGTAGTATGGACGGAGCCGTTAGCCATTATGCAAACGTCATCTTCCCCGATTCCACAGTACAGTATTTAAGTGGTGGCCCTTCATGGTCATGGTTACACTCTATGGGTGTTGTTATTGATCCTTATGCGGACTGGTACGGACAAAACGGCGGACTGGTTATTCCGGATGACGGTTCAGTTACGAACATCTCTTTAGATTCACTCTTTATTTTAGGCTGGTATAGCAATACCGATGGCGTATTTGCTGACACACTGGTATTCGAGGTTGTTGTTGACACAGCTACAACAGGCCCTGCATTTGCAGATGTCTTTTATACCGATTCCAGCGCTTTCTTCAGTGACCCCAGAATGCTGGGTAGCACCACACATACCGGATGGCATGCTAAACTTACTGATCCGAACAAGTACACGATCAAGCATGTATTAACACCTACTGATTCATCAATGAATTTTGGTAAATACATCACTATCCCTGTTGACCAATACATCCCTGGTGGCATTAGTGTTAACCCAGGTGAAATTGTAGGTATCAACGTTACTTTTGTTCCCGGATACAACTACAGCTTTGGTGATACTATCTTTAGCTATGACGCTGCAGAACCTACTGCCTTCAAAAACACCATGCGTTATGGTTTTTATGGTACTGATGATGCAAATGCAAATCCCGACCTGTTCCTTGATCCTTACAATGACCTGGAACACTACAACGGCACTTACCTGATCTTAACAGATGGACGTTATGGCACATACTCCAGCGGAAGTGTATTAAACGAAGCAATGTATCCCTACACCGACTGGGGTCTGGATGCTGGCGCTTTCTTCGACTGGCAGGTTGGCGTTGAAAATAACGAGCAGACAATGGAAATGAGCATCTATCCGAATCCTGCTACTGACCAGGTAAATATTACCATCGAAGATTATAACAATGCAACCGTTGAAGTATATAACCTCCTCGGCGAAGTTGTTAAATCTGCTCAGGTAACTGATGAAAACACTCAACTTGATGTTGCTAACCTGAATAACGGAACTTACATTGTTCGCGTTATGAATGGTGATAATGTTGCAACTAAAAAGGTTGTTATCAGAAAATAAGCTCTTTAAATAAACCAAAAAAAAGGCTGCCTTTTCAGGCAGCCTTTTTTTGTTTCCAGTATTTATTTAGGTATCCATTGTTTTGATATCGATCTGAGAATCCCTGTAGGAATCAATAGGTTCGCAGGTACACATCAAATTCCTGTCACCGTAGGCATCATCAATACGGGTAACCGGAGGCCAGTACTTTGCTCCGTAATCGCAGTGAACCGGGAAGGCAGCTTTCTGCCTTGTATAAGGTCGATCCCACTCATCAGCAGTAACAACACAAGCCGGATGAGGAGCGCGCATAATAACATTATTTCCCCGCTCTGCTTTTTCATCTTCTATTTCTTTTATCTCCTGACGTATGGTCTTCATGGCAACAATAAAACGGTCTAATTCTTCTTTCGGTTCACTCTCGGTGGGCTCAACCATCAAGGTACCATGAACTGGAAAAGCTACAGTAGGAGCATGAAAGCCAAAATCCATCAAGCGTTTGGCGATATCAATTTCACCTACATCGGCTGTTTTATGAAAGGGGTTGCAATCGATAATCATTTCGTGGGCCACATTTCCCTTTGCACCAGTATAAAGAATAGTATAGTCATCCTTCAGCTGGGCCCGAAGATAATTTGCATTGAGTATCGCCATAACGGTAGCCTGGGTTAAGCCATTCCCTCCCATCAATTTTAAATAGCCATAAGAAATGGGTAAAATCAACGGGCTTCCAAAAGGAGCAGCAGCAATAGCGCCTATCCCTTTTTCGCCTCCCGTTTCAACTACCGGATGCTTTGGCAAATAAGGCTTGAGCTTTTTATTAACGCCAATAGGTCCAACCCCCGGACCACCACCACCATGAGGAATAGCAAATGTCTTGTGCAGGTTCAAATGACAAACATCAGCTCCAATAACACCAGGATTGGTCAAGCCGACCTGCGCATTCATATTTGCCCCATCCATATAAACCAATCCACCATTCTGGTGAACAATATCAATAATTTCCAGAATCTCTTCTTCAAAAACACCATGTGTTGAAGGATACGTAATCATGATAGCAGCCAGATGATCTTTATGTTCCTGAGCTTTCGTTCTAAGGTCATCGATATCAATATTTCCATTTTTATCACTATCAACGACCACCACCTTGGTTCCGGCCATAATTGCACTGGCAGGGTTTGTCCCATGAGCTGAAGAAGGCACCAATGTGACATCCCGGTGGCTTTCGCCATGATCCTGATGATAGGCACGAATGGTCATCAGCCCGGCATGCTCACCGGCAGCTCCTGAGTTTGGCTGGAATGAGATTGCTTCAAATCCAGTAACTTCTTTCAACCAGTCCTCCAGGTTATCAATCAGTTCATAGTATCCTTCCGCCTGATCTTTAGGGACAAAAGGATGAATTTCGCCAAATTCAGGCCAGCTTAAAGAAAAGAGCTCGGCCGCAGCATTAAGCTTCATCGTACATGATCCCAAAGGAATCATAGTGCGGTTAAGTGCAAGATCTTTGTTTTCCAAAGAAGTCATATACCGCATCATATCTGTTTCTGAATGATAGGTATTGAAGACCGGATGTGTCAGATAATCACTTTCGCGCTGAAACTTTTGATCAAAGCCGTAATCACCAGCTTTTACTTTGGAAAGCTGCTGGCTTTCTTTTTGAGCAAATTCAGCAAAAACAGCTAGTATTGTATTGACATCGTCCAGGGTAGTTGTTTCATCAAAGCTGATTCCTATTGTCCTGTCATCAATTTTGCGAAAGTTCATTTTATGTTTCAGAGCCCTGTTCACGACCTGGTCGGCATCGTCTTTATCAAGTTGGATAGCTAGGGTGTCAAAATAATTTTCATTTAACTGCTTAAGGCCGAGCTGTTGAATTCCCTGGTTTAAGGTTTTTGCCAGTGCATGAATATCTTCCGCAATTTCTTTCAGTCCATTGGGCCCATGATAGGTTGCATAAAAGCCAGCCATTGTAGCCAGCAGCGCCTGTGCAGTACAAATATTAGAGGTGGCTTTTTCCCGTTTGATGTGTTGCTCACGGGTTTGCAATGCCATGCGTAAGGCCCTGTTTCCATCAGCATCCTTTGAGATACCTATAATTCTTCCGGGAATATTCCGTTTGTATTTCTCTTCCGTAGCAAAATAAGCAGCATGAGGTCCACCAAAACCCATCGGAATGCCAAATCGCTGGGTAGACCCAAGGGCGATATCAGCACCCAGTTCTGCCGGAGGCGTCAGGAGTGTAAGACTTAGGATATCGGCAGCCATAGCTACCAGAATATCAGACTTATGAGCCTGCTCTATAAATGCTTTATAGTCATGAATTTCACCATTAACATCCGGATACTGAACTATAGCGCCAAAGTACTGATCATCGAGTTTCGTGTTAGCAAAGTCACCATAAACCAACTCGACACCAATAGGCAGCGCACGTGTATGGATAACCTCTTTAGACTGAGGGAAAATCCGTTGGTCAACAAAAAATTTCACAGCACCACGCTTTTTGGCTTTTCTGGACCGGGCATCAAAGGCCATGGACATAGCTTCGGCTGCTGCTGTAGCTTCATCCAACAAGGAAGCATTGGCCATATTAAACCCGGTAAGATCACTGATCATTGTTTGAAAATTCAATAATGCCTCCAGGCGTCCCTGCGAAATTTCAGCCTGATAAGGGGTGTACGAAGTATACCAACCGGGATTTTCCAAAACATTACGCTGTATCACTCCTGGCAAAATAGTATTATAATAGCCCAGACCAAGATATGTTTTATACAACTTGTTTTTCGATCCCAACGATTTAATATGTTGTATATACTCACGCTCATTCATCCCTTTGGGTAAATCCAATGGCTTTTTCAGACGAATAGCCCTGGGTATTGTATTATCAATCAATTCATCGGTTGACTTTAGCCCGATCTTCTCTAGCATAAGCGGTATATCCTCTGTCTTAGGTCCGTTATGCCTTTTGGGGAAATTATTGGTTATCATAACTTATCACTTTAATGTATGTGTTTTATTTTGAAGTCAAATTTACATTTATTTCAGTTAAAAACAATAATAATCCTTTAATTGCGCATCAAGATTCTTCCTTTTCAACAAATCTATTGATTAAAAAGTTCTTGCCGGATATATCATTTCAACCTCCCATTAACTTTCCCTTCTGAAATTCTCAACCCCCTAATTCAAAGAATTGATCATTTTTTTTAATTTTATTAAAAGGATAAATATATTATAGCATCAACAATTATTGCTATGATTTGATTTTATGTCGCTTACATTGTGAATACAAAAACATATATATTGTTATCACATAAACAGAACAAAAGTTTGGAAAAAACGTTTAAAATATCATCAATGAAGTAAATAATATTATCAAATAACATTATCTTTGTAGCCGCAGCACACTAAATCAAAATTTTTATGGAAAGCATTATTTATTTTATTCCAGCATTTGCCATAATCGGATTTCTGTACATTTTCTGGAAGATTTCCTGGATCAACAAGCAGCCTGAAGGGAGCACGAACATGAAGAAGATTGCAGGCAGGATCAGAGCAGGAGCCATGGCCTTTTTAAAGGCCGAGTACAAATATTTAACCATTTTTGTCATCAGTGTCTCTATTCTACTAATAATCAAGGGGGAGCTAGAGCACAATTCGAGTTGGATGGTAATTATTCCCTTTATAACGGGCGCTTTTTTATCTGGTTTAGCGGGATATATGGGTATGCGCATAGCAACAAAGTCAAACAGCCGCACAACAGAAGCGACAAAAACAAGCCTGGGAAAAGCTCTGGGCATTGCATTTGGAGGCGGTTCGGTAATGGGTATCGGTGTTGTTTCACTGGGGATTATAGGCTTAAGCTCATTATTTATTTTATTCAACACTGTCCTAATGCCTGAAATGGCGATGCTGGATGTTTTAAATATTATTTCATCATTTTCGTTAGGAGCCTCATCCATTGCATTATTTGCAAGGGTAGGTGGCGGCATTTACACCAAAGCTGCCGATGTTGGGGCTGATCTGGTTGGAAAAGTAGAAGCCGGGATACCGGAAGATCACCCTCTGAATCCGGCTGCCATAGCCGATAATGTGGGCGATAATGTGGGCGATGTAGCTGGCATGGGCGCAGATTTATTTGAATCTTTTGTGGGAGCGATTATTGCTGCCATGATTTTAGGTGCAGCCTTTATCGGATTAGATCCTTTCCAGTCTAACTATGATTTAGGTGCTGTCATTTTACCTTTAGCATTAGGCGCTGCAGGTATTATCACTTCGATTATAGGTATCTTTTTTGTTCGTATTAAAGGAAACGGAAATCCGCATAAAGCCTTAAACAAAGGAGAGCTTATATCAATGATTTTAATGACTGCCGCCTCCTTTGGTCTCATCACCTATTTTTTACCTGCATCCTGGACAATACATAGCATAGCGGGCACAGTAGAAACCACCGCATTAAATGTATTTCTTGCCACCCTTATTGGCATTGCAGCAGGCTACATCATTGGACAGGTAACAACCTATTACACTGCTACAGGCACTCGCCCTGTAAAAGGTGTTGTCAATCAATCGATCACTGGGGCTGCCACCAATATTATTTCCGGATTAGAAATAGGAATGCTTTCCACAGCAATCCCGGTCATCACCATCAGTGCAGCGATAATAGGCGCCTATCTTCTGGCCGGGCTCTTTGGCATTGCCATAGCCGCTGTGGCCCTTCTCTCAAATGTGGGATTTCAATTATCTGTTGATGCTTTTGGCCCTATTGCCGATAATGCCGGAGGTATTGCTGAGATGAACCGCCTGGACCCGGAAGTAAGAAGCCGTACCGACAAGCTTGATGCTGTAGGCAATACGACCGCTGCTATCGGAAAAGGCTTTGCCATAGGTTCTGCTACACTCACAGCACTGGCACTGTTTGCTGCCTTTACCAAACAGGCCAATATCTCATCGATCGATATTGCTAATCCTATGATTATTGCAGGTGTTTTGGTGGGTGCTATGCTTCCGTTTTTGTTTTCCTCCCTGGCACTGGGTGCGGTTGGCCGCGCAGCCAGCAGTATGATCGAGGAAGTAAGGCGGCAATTTACCACAATCCCACAACTTAAAGATGCCCTCAAGATCATGAAAAAATATGATGGTGATTTTGATCACATCTCAGAGGAAGACCAAAAACAACTTGATGAAGCCAGTCATCATGCAGAATACAAAAAATGCATTAAGATATCCACTACTTCTTCCTTAAAGGAAATGATTCTTCCGGGCACCCTGGCTATTGTAGCGCCGGTGCTGATGGGATACCTGGGTGGGCCTGAGATACTGGGTGGCTTTCTGACCGGAGCTGTTGCTTCGGGCATCCTTATGGCCATCTTCCAGGCTAACGCCGGAGGAGCCTGGGACAATGCAAAAAAAATGGTAGAAGAAGGATATGAACACAACGGGCAAACATACAAAAAAGGAAGCGAAACGCATAAAGCTACTATTGTTGGCGACACTGTCGGAGACCCACTTAAAGATACCTCCGGCCCTTCACTCAATATCCTGATCAAATTAATGACCATTGTCGCTGTTGTTATTGCCCCGGGCATTGCCTTGTCGGATATCCCCGAGAATAACCAGAATGGTGAAAGCTCTGAGCATAAAGAAAAAGAAACTATCATCGAAGAAGCTTCACTGCATTCCGGGGCTGCGGAAAACACCTATTACGCAAAAGCCCGGGAATTCAACAAACAAGCATAACTCCTAAGAATATCTGCAAAAGATCACCTCCTATCGCTTTGGGAGGTGATCTTTTGTCATGGGGCTTTTAATAAAAATCATTTGCTAAACACAACATTTTTCGACATTCGTCAGAGAATAAGGATACTATTTTTAAGCTATTTTATTACCTTTGCTTCCATATATAAAAAAATTTTGTTTTTCCGGAAATAATGCGAAAACAAGGAACTAAATAAGAATTCATTTGTTGGAACAAGACAGACAGAAATCAAGGTATACTCATGAAAGACAAAATCAAGCTGGACATAATTGGAATATCAAATAGTCAGACGCAAACCGGAGCATATGCCTTAATTCTTGGAGAAGAGGAAGGTCAGCGCCGGCTTCCGATAATCATTGGAGGTTTCGAGGCCCAATCTATCGCTATTGAATTGGAAAACATGCATCCCAACCGGCCTTTAACTCATGACTTGTTCCGGAATTTTGCCGAAGCTTTTAATATCACCCTAAACGAAGTTGTGATCAACAAGTTTCAGGAAGGGGTATTTTATGCTCAGCTTGTTTGTTTTTCAGATGAAGGGCAAAAAATCATAGATGCCAGAACATCAGATGCTGTTGCTTTGGCAGTGCGTTTTAAGGCGCCCATTTTCACTTATGAAGAAGTCATGAGTAAAGCAGGAATCCTTATTGAGGAAGAGAAAGAAAAAACAAGTGAAACTGAAAT
>JBNJHE010000063.1:0-15148 GCA_051748205.1 Bacteroidota bacterium
ATTTTTCTCAATCTTTCGTTCCATGACTCTGGCAATTCGTATAGATATTTCATAGAGGAGGTACATGGGAAAGGCAACTAAAAACTGGCTGATAACATCAGGCGGGGTTATGATGGCTGAAATGATAAGAAAGAAGATAATCACATGCTTACGGTACTTCCGTAATAATTTTGTCGTTATTATCCGGTTTGCCGTCAGGAAAATAATAATGAGCGGCATCTCAAAAACGATCCCGGTGGCCAGGCATAACATGCTGACAATCCGAACGTAAGACCCTAAGCGGATTTGATTTTCAATAGTGCTGTCAAGAACATAGTTGCTCAGGAAATCTATCGTTATCGGGCTTAGCACGAAATAACCGAAGGCAACACCTATAAAAAAAAGGATCGAAGACATAAATAAGGAAAAATAATATCCCTTTTGCTCTCCCGGATTTAAAGCCGGTTTTACAAAATTCCAGATCTCTCTTAAAACGACCGGCATTCCCAATACAAAGCCTGCTATAATGGAGATCAGCAGGTGTGCCTTAAATTGTCCGGCAATTTCAATATTGATGATCTCGATATCGTTTTGGTTGATACAAATGGCATCCGAACCGATTATTGTTCCCAGGTGGCAAAGAAACTGGTTGGTGATAAAGTCGGGTTTTTGCGGCCCCAGGATAATCATGTTGAAGATGATTTCTTTGAAGAGAAATGCGAGAACGGCAAAAATTAAAATGCCAAGTGCGGAGCGGATAATTGTAAACCGTAAGTCTTCCAGATGTTCAAAAAATGACATTTCATCCGGGTTAGGCTTTTTTTTGGAAAACAATCCAGTCATTGTTGTTGCTTAGTGATTTTCAGGAAAGAAGAATTAGTCGTTATTCTTTTTTTTGTCTGTGTCGTTTTTTTTTCCGTCATCGTCGTCGTCATCACTATTAATGGAATTTTCCAGGTCTTCTTTTTCTTTATTAAAGGTATCGCGGGTTTCTTTACTGGCATCTTTAAATTCCTTTACTCCTTTGCCCAGGCCTCGCATAAGCTCAGGAATTTTTCTGCCTCCGAAAAGTACAAGAATGATAATGGCAATAATGATAATTTCCGGTCCGCCAATGATGCCAAGAAGTACGGTTGCAATATTCATGTCTATTGAAGTTTTAAATTCTTATTTCGTAAAAATACCCTTTATTGTTCTGTTGCACAAGATTGTCCATAAAAGAATAGTTCAATCAGGCATTTTCCCAATATCAGCAAATATAATATATTCAGATAAACAAACTTAAAATATGGAGAAAAGATTTGAAAGCCCGTTTCGAATTGGGTAGACACTTGGGATGTGCTGTTTTAAACAATTATAACTCAATTCATCTGTTTATAATTTTTATTAAATAGGTCAGATGGAGCTCGCCATGACACAGCATCTTTTAACTATACACTTTTCTTTTTTTTTAATCATCGTGTGTGTTAAAGTTTTTGTCATGGCTCGGTTCATCTTAATTTAATAACGTGGTACTGACATTTCAAGCCCAAGGCTATATCGTGGTATCTGCTTGTAGCTTAGATGATCAGTAATTCTTATATTTGCTTTAATGGCAAATATATCAAATCCCAGGCGCATCATAAAATCAAACTGGTTAAACTTATGAATTCCATTTATTGTAACTTTTGAGTTAGCATCATTAAGATAATTCAATTTATAAGTGTATGGAATTTTATAGCCTAGTCCCAAATCGATATAATATAAGGCTGTTCCAAAATTATTTTCTGCTAAAATGCGCCTGATATAGAAAGTTATTCCTGCGGATACATTACGATAATTTTTCTTGTTATGAAATTCATCGAGCACAGCTGGTTTTATAATTGGGTTTACTTCCGGGTTTTTAAAATTATGAAAGCCGAGCTCTAAAGGTATAACTAATAGGCCCCACTGCATCTGGTCTGTCAATAATCTTCTGAATTCAACGTTAAAAGGTTGCATTGACAGGTTGTTTTTAAATAGCTTGTTACCTGGAGTGTAATAGTATAAATCAATTCCAAAAGTATAATCAAACCAATCATTTACTTCCACACTGTCATTAGAGCCATCAAGATAAATTATAGAATCCAGCGTAATATTTATTACCATACTGTCATCACAAAGTGTAAATGTTTCCTGATAAGAAAAGTAATCATTGCGAAAACATCTTAATTTGTATGTTCCTACGGGAACTCCCTGAAATGAGTATTCGCCGTTTTGATTACTAAATGTCATAAATTCGTGATTATTATTGAAAAGCTTTACTTCACAACAAGGTATCGGGTTTTTGGTGCTTTGTTCAGATACTTTTCCATTTAATGTCCCCTGGCTGAATAAAACGAAAGGTGCCATTAGTAATAAAAAACATAGAGCGTATTTATTATTCATAAGATATATTTTTTAAAGGTTTATTCTGTGTCTATTCATAATGTGCGATTTTGTGCGTTATGCTTGCTTTTTATCCAGGTCTTTAAAAAGTAAATTCCAGAGGATAATAAATATCACAAGATCGCTAAATATGGGGCAACCCGTGAACTAATATACTAATAATGATTTGCTTTGTAAAGGTATAAAAAAATTATTACCGGGCCCCTCGATTTTGCCAAAAAGTAGAGGAGAGGCTGAAGACCAATACTAAAATAGCATACTCCCCCTAAAAAGCATTCGTCTTTCATTCGTGGAGCAAAAATGTCACGAATGCACGAATGGATGTTTTGTTTTAATAATTCCTTTTACAATATTCATAATAGCTAAGCGGATTTTTTCATATTTTGACTGGTTTTCATGGTTGCTTTTAGGGAATTCATATATTTGTCCTTCTATAAAAAATATCTATGTCAGTACCTAAATTATTAAAATCGGGTTTTACCACAGGCAATTATTATAAAGCTATGAATACGGCCCTGAAGCGGCTTGAAGGAAAATACCAGATGCTTCACTATCCGTTTCAGCATAAGGAAGATGAAAGCTTTGAGCAGGCACAGATAAACCTCATCAACTATTGTGTGAACTTTTTTCCCGGCCTGCAAGGCAAGTCTGTTCTTGATCTGGGCTGTGGGAACGGTACAGTATCCTTTTATCTGGCTGAAAACTTTGCTGCAGAACGAATTGTTGGTGTCGATATAAATGCCAACAATGTGGAAATTGCCAGGGCCGAAAAAGAGAAAAATGGCTTGTCGAATGTGGATTTTTTTGAAGATGATGCCCAAAACCTGAGTCAGATAAAAGATAACAGCTTTGATTATATCCTTAATATCGAAAGTGCCTTTCATTATCCTGATAAGTATCTGTTTTTAAGTGAACTGTATCGTGTGCTGAAGCCCGGCGGTCAGTTTATTATTGCCGATATCGTTCATACCCGAAAGGGGAATTCCTGGTTTAATAATAAATGGAAAAAACAAATGAACTTTAATCATTGGTCGTTTGATGATTATATGGGTGCTATAGAGCAAAAAAATCTTCAACTGATTTCCAAAAATGATATTTCTCCGGAAGTTATTAACGGGTTTAAAAAGTATCGGAACTATTTGAATGACTCCAGGTTAAAAGAAAACCCCAAAGATTGGTTTTTAAAGTTTTTCTTTATGGTTAATGTGAAACTCAATATTTATCTGTTGCAAAAAAAGCGCCGGTATTATGTCTTTTATGGAAGAAAAGCAGAATAGCAGTGTATGTCCATTATGTCATATTTAGTGTGTAGTCCTCTTTTTTATATTTGTCATGGTAAACGATAAAGAATTATGTTTTTTAGAGTGAATGGATGAGTAGAATTAAATAAAGAGTCAGGAAATGGGAGTTAGTTTGCTGTTATATTTGGTGTTTTCTGTTTTGGTTTTTGTCGCACCCGGAAAGTTACGCAGGTACAATGCCATATGGATAGCATTATTGCAGATTGGTGTTTTTGGATGGTTGCTGAGTCATGTTTCCGGAATTGTTAGCGGGCAGGTTATGACGACATCCATGGCGTGGGTTCCGGCTCTGGGCTTAGATCTTTCTTTTTTGCTTGATGGATTTAGTTTGACATTTGCACTTTTGGTTACAGGTATAGGAGCGATGGTTTTTTTCTATGCTCAGGCATACATGAAAGCTTATTCCTTTACCAACCGGTTTTTATTTTTTCTGACACTGTTTAGTGGAGCTATGCTTGGGCTGGTGTTCTCCGAAAATCTGATACAGATGTTTATCTTTTGGGAGCTCACCAGCATGTTTTCTTTTTTACTGATTAGCTTTTTTCATGAAAAGGAGCAAGCACGAAAGGCTGCTTTCGAGTCGTTATACATTACCACTTTTGGCGGGCTGAGTTTGTTGGCCGGGATTGTATTGCTGGGGACTGTTCCTGATAGTTATTCGCTTAGTGAATGGGTTAGCTCGGCCGAAGCAATCAAAGACAGCGACGTATATTTGCCTGGATTGTTGCTGATACTGTTGGGCGTGTTTACCAAGTCGGCTCAATTTCCGTTTCATTTTTGGCTTCCCGGCGCAATGCAGGCACCTACCCCTGTGAGCGCCTTTCTGCATTCTGCTACTATGGTGAAAGCGGGATTCTTTTTGCTGGCGCGCTTAAATCCGGTATTGGGCGGGACGCCTGAATGGATGTATATTATCTCTTTTGTCGGCGTTATCACCATGTTTATGGGCGTTTACTTTGCCATTATGAAAACTGAGCTTAAGTCCATACTGGCTTATACTACCATTAACGCTCTTGGCGTATTGATTTTGCTTTTAGGTATTGACACTGCCATGTCAATCAAGGCTGCCATGCTTTTTCTTTTAGTGCATGCGCTATATAAGTCAACCTTATTTATGCTTGCCGGATTGATTGATAAAAAAACCGGGACAAAAGAGTTTGCCGGATTGGGAGGACTGGCAAAAGACATGCCTGTAACCTTTGTCATCACTGCTTTGTCGGCACTTTCTATGGCTGGAATACCTCCAATGCTGGGGTTTTTGGGGAAAGAACTGGTTTATGAAGCCAAAGCTCAATTGCCTGGAATGTCTTCCATTATCCTGGTAATTGGTGTTGCTGCGAATATCCTTCTGGTAGCTGTTTCGATGAACTTTGTTTACCGCATTTTCCTGGCTAAGCCAAAAGTTCAAAGGCCTGTCATAAAAGAGGATAGGCGATCATCGCTGCTGATAGCTCCTCTTTTGCTGGCTGGATTAAGTCTGGTGTTTGGCTTGTTTCCGTATTTACTTGGAAGCACGCTTATCGAAAGTGCACTTGGAGCCATAGTAGAGGGCTCACCACAGGTGAAGCTAAAGCTGTGGCATGGATTCAACCAGGTGTTTTTTCTTAGCCTGTTCACCGTTCTTTCGGGCCTTTTGCTTGCATATCTGATGACTGCCAGAAAAATGCTAATGATCAGATGGCGGGAGCTGAACAGGCGTATTATTCGCTTTAGTTTGAGCGATGTTTTTTTAAGTGGAATGGATGCTTTTGTGGCCTATTCTAATAAAAACACACGTTTGATTCAACATGGCTATCATCGCTATTACATAATGACGATTATCGTGTTCGGTGCTATCGCTTTGTGGTATCAGTTTTTTGCTTCCGGAGGATGGCCATCAGGCATAAGCAGCAGCGGGGCGCCTTTTTATATGATTGGACTTGTGGTGGTTATGGTTTTGTCTGTTGTGTCGGCGATGTTTGCACGCTCACGACTGGCAGCTATTGTTGCCATGGGCATTGTAGGCTACGGCATCGCTCTTGTTTATATGTATTATGGTGCTATCGATTTGTCTATTACGCAAATATTAGCAGAAACCCTGATTGTGGTGCTGTTTGTTTTGGTGCTACAGAAGCTGCCCCGGTTTTTGCAGTTGTCAGAAAAAAAACAACGGCTGCGCGATCTTGCTATTGCTATTAGTTTTGGAAGTGTGATGACGATGGTTACATTACAGGCCATGGAAGTAAACCTGCACCCGGCTATCTCCGAATATTTTATTGAAAATAGCCTAAGCCAGGCGTTTGGGCGTAATGTTGTCAATGTTATTTTGGTCGATTTCCGCGCAATGGATACCCTGGGGGAGATTATTGTCCTGGCGGTGGCTGCTTTGGGTGTTTCTACTCTGTTACAAAAGAAAAAGAGGAGGTATCTATGAATTCCGGAATCTTGCAAATAGCCGAAAAATATCTGCGCTGGCTGTTTTTGATTTTTGCCCTTACCGCCTTGTTTCGAGGGCACAATATGCCAGGCGGTGGATTTATCGGCGGATTAATGGCTGCTTTTATTTTTGTGTTTCGGGGCTTTGCCTATTCTCCCGCCCTGGTTTATCAATCTATGAAGATTAAACCGGAAACATATCTGGTTATGGGATTTATCGTTATTTTGCTAAGTTTTATGCCGGTCTTGGTGCCTGGTAAAACGTTTTTTGAAGGCGTTTGGGTGAGTTTTGACCTTCCGCTTTTGGGATTATTAAAACTGGGCACTCCTTTGCTTTTTGATATCGGGATATTTCTGGTAGTCATAGGTGTTACTGTATTGTTTTTGTTTTCATTAAATAGGACATACTGATGGAAATAGTTGTAGCTATATTGGTTGGCGTATTATACACAGCAGGAGCATATCTGTTGTTGCGGCGTAGTATACTGAAGTTTATTGTTGGCATATTGTTTTTAAGTAATGCCACCAATCTTCTTGTTTTTATTTCGGCAGGCGTGGAGGCTGGGGCGCCAGCTTTTATTGACAAGACGGACGCCGGCCGGGTGATGTCCGATCCGCTGCCACAGGCCTTAGTGCTCACAGCCGTAGTGATCGGACTGGGTGTGGCTGCTTATACCCTGGCGCTGAAATACAAATATTATGAGCAGACCGGAACCGATGATCTGGATGAATTAAAATCAAAAACAAAAGAATGACAGTATTAGCCCTACCCATAGTGATTCCTTTTGTTTTCATGATTATCATGATTAGCCCGCTGAGTGCTCGTTTGGCGCGTTTTGGCGGGGTGCTGGGTAGTTTTCTTTTGTTGATGGTGTCGGTAATTTTGCTGCTAAAAGTAAAAGGCACAGGTATACTTACACTTTATATTGGGGCATGGGAAGCACCTTTTGGTATCAGTTTTGTCGCTGATCCCTTTAGTGCTATTATGTTGGTGGTTTCTTCCGTTGTTTTGTTTTCGATTTCCCTTTATGCTATTTACTTTTTGCCACAAGAATACCAGTCGGATAAGTTTTATGTTTTCTTTTTTACTTTGGCCCTGGGCTTAAATGGTTCATTTCTTACCGGTGATGTCTTTAATCTTTATGTATGGTTTGAGGTTATGCTATTGTCCTCTTTTGTGCTAATGACACTGGGAAAAAGCAGAGACGAGCTTCGCGGTGGAATTAAATATTTGGCATTAAGCTTATTGGGTTCGCTTGCTTTTCTGGCTGGGATAGGGCTGCTTTACGGAAATACGGGCACACTCAATATGGCTCATTTGGCCCAGATAGTCCAGAACAGTGAGCAGAATCAGTGGCTTAATACTCCAGCGATGCTGATTTTTTTGGCTTTTGGCATAAAAGCGGCTGTTTTTCCATTGTTTTTCTGGTTGCCGGCTTCTTATCATCATCCCAACATTACCATCTCGTCCCTTTTTGCCGGTTTATTGACAAAAGTAGGTGTCTATGCCATGATTCGATTCTTTACCATGTTTTTTATACAGGACCCGGCTTTCTGGCACAATCTGATCCTGATAATTGCCGGTTTCACCATGGTAGTGGGGGGGATGGCTGCCACCACCCATTACGATACACGCCGCATACTCTCTTTCCATATTATCAGTCAAATAGGTTATATGGTGATGGGGCTTGGAATATTCACTCCACTGGGTATTGCCGGAGCTATCTTTTTTATGATCCATAATATGATAGCCAAAACCAATACTTTTTTAGTTGCCGGTATGATTAACAAGCTGCAGGGCACTTTCGATTTAAAAAATGCCGGTAACCTGCTTAAAGAAAATCCGTTTTTGGCTGTTCTTTTTATTGTTCCCGCCTTTGCGCTGGCTGGGATTCCTCCTGTTTCAGGTTTCTTTGGGAAGTTTATCCTTATAAAGGCCGGAATCGACAGTGAACAGTATCTGATCACTGCTGTTGCTATATTTACAGGGCTGCTTACCCTTTACTCTATGATAAAAATATGGAATGAAGCTTTTCTGAAAAAGCAAGAACAGCCTTCAGAAATGCCGGTGTCCAGTCAAAAACTATCTTTCAGGGAGGCCTTGCCTTCCGTGATTCTTGGTGTAATCAGCATACTATTGGGGATTTTTGCTGCTCCGGTATTTGAATTTACTATGGATGCGGCTGAAGTGCTGCTGAATACTTCAAATTATATCGATACAGTATTAAAATAAGGGCTAAACATGCGTATAATTAGAAAATCATATCATGCGATTGTCTTTCTGGGCTTTTATATCTATAAGCTGGTAGAAGCTAATATGTTTATGGCCTGGGATATTTTGACACCCAAAATGCATGATCAGCCTGGTTTTATCGATGTAGAAGTGAAGCTGACATCAGAAACCGGTATTCTCATGCTTAGCAATTTGGTGTCTATGACGCCGGGAACACTGGTAGTAGATGCAAATCTGGAAAAAAAGCTGCTTAAAGTCCATGTCCTGTATTTGCGGGACGAACAAAAAGAAATCAAAGAGATAATGCAATTTCAACAAATGATTATGAAAATAACAGGATAATTATGACAGAATCAACAAATCATATCATCTTACTCATCGCTATGGGCCTTTTGGTAGTGGCCTTTGTGCTGGTTTTTATCCGGATGTGTCGGGGCCCTTCGATACAGGATCGTGTGGTAGCTCTCGACCTTACAGCATCTATTGCCATGGGCTTTATTTTGATTTATAGCATGTTGGTGGGAAACGCCATCTTTTTTGATATTCCGGTGATTATTGCGCTGATATCGTTTATTGGGACTGTGTCTATTTCGGCTTACCTCAAACAAAAAGAGAACATATGATAACATCAATAATCATACTGATCGGGTCATTTTTTATTTTGCTTTCTGCAATAGGTATTATCCGCTACGATAATTTGTATAGTCGTATGCAAGCAACAACAAAAGCTACTTCTTTTGGGATATTGCTGATAGCTATTGGTGCGGCCGTCTATTTTAATGATTTCAATGTTTACCTGAAAGCACTGTTTATAGTCTTTTTTATCTATCTCACAGCTCCCATTGGCGCCCATTCTATTTCAAAATCCGACAAAGAAGGCAGATTGGACGACTGAAAGGAGCAGGTCATAAATCACTGTCAAAACTATCGTGCATGGGCTTTTTTATGTCTGCTTTTTGCCGGATATTTCAGATAACAATCTTTAGCTTAACGCATTGAAGAAGATGTTAAAAAATTCTTTCTGTCTTAAGGGGATTAAACGCCAAATATGATGTACTTTTACGCCTCATATTCACAATTATAAAATTCTATGCAAGTTGAAGTAAGCCGGAAAGAAACCAAATTTTTACCGGATCCGGGAAGAGTTATTGCCCGGTTTTTGTACACCAACGATGAGCGGAGCAAGCAAATAATACGACAGGTTTTAGCCATGCCTGAGGAGCAGGTTAAGGCCACCTTAAATCAGGTTCTTAGAGCATACTCCACACGGCACAGGAATATTTCCACCATCTTTGAAAAGCACTTTAAAAAGCTGCATCATTTATTTGATGCTATGAATATTGATTCTGGCGAATTAAGTAAACAGCAGGAGGCGTTACTGGGGTCGTACTTTACTATGGAATACTCCATAGAGTCTGCCGCTTTTTTTAATCCATCCGTTGTCGAAGACCCATACCAGTCTGATATGGGCATGGGGGAAAAGCGTGTGATTTTTAGCTTTCGCGCTACCGGAGAAGGGCATATCTCTTCCATTGTGTTTCGTTCTGCTGTACTTGATAAAGACAGTAATCTAAGTGTTGAGCCTGTTGGTGATATGTTGGCCGAAGCTGAACGTATTAAGCGTCAGGTGTATACTCAAGATACTTTTCGGCGTAAACTGAATGAGATTTGCAAAGATGAGTCTAAGCAATATGCTGACGATGTGCTGGAAAAACTGGGCGAAGAGTTTACCTATGGCGAACTAAAAAAAGCAGTGGATCAGGTACGTAGAGAAAACCAGCTGAGTGATGATAAAAAGCTGGCTATCAATCAGATTATGTGGCTTGCTTTATCGCATTATGAAATTGATTTCTCATTAGATTCGGCAATTTCTGAGCGTGTTATTTTTCCCATTTCAGAAACAGAAAAAAACGGTATTGAAGATGCGCGCTTTGTCAAATTTGTGGATGATGATGGGGAAATTACTTATTACGCTGTTTATACCGCTTTTGATGGGAGTACTATTCTTCCCAAGCTTTTGGAGACCAAGGATTTTTATCACTTTAAATGTTCGCCTGTTCATGGCGAGCTGGCGCAAAATAAGGGGATGGCTTTGTTTCCCAGAAAGATCAATGGCAAGTATGCAGCCTTATGTCGCATTGATGGAGTGAATAACTATTTGGCGTATACCGACAATATTAATATCTGGCGGGAAGCCACGCGCATACAGGAACCCCAATACCCCTGGGAGTTTATTCAGGTTGGCAATAGCGGATCGCCCCTGGAAACTGAGGATGGCTGGCTCGTGATTACCCATGGTGTTGGACCAATGCGCGAATACGTTATGGGTGCTGCGTTATATGATCTTGAGGACCCTTCCATTGAGATTGGCCGGTTGATGAGCCCACTGCTCTCACCGAATGATGAAGAACGCGAAGGCTATGTCCCAAATGTCGTTTATTCCTGTGGCTCTATGATACATAATGACGATCTGGTTATTCCCTATGCCATGTCCGATTATGCATCTACCTATGCCACCGTCAAACTGAAGGACCTCCTGCAAGCTTTGAAAAAGTAAAATCAATCTGCATCAATCTGCATCAATCTCATGAAAATAGCCATATTATCACCGATTGCCTGGCGCACTCCTCCGGAACACTACGGACCCTGGGAGCAGGTAACATCAAATATCACTGAAGGACTTGTAAAAAGGGGGATAGATGTTACGTTATTTGCTACAGCAGACTCCATAACAGAAGCTAAGCTGGAAGCCGTTTGTGAACGGCCTTATGCCAGTAATCCGGATATCGACCCAAAGGTCTGGGAGAGCCTGCATATCAGCAATATAATGGAGAAGTCCCATGCATTTGATCTGATTCATAACAACTATGATTTTTTACCACTGACCTATTCCGGCCTTATCAAAACGCCTATGCTGACAACCATTCATGGTTTTTCTTCAACGGCCATTATGCCTGTCTATAAAAAATACAACAGCCACAATTATTATGTGTCTATCAGTGATTCAGACAGAAGTCCGGATTTGGATTATATCAGAACGATTTATAATGGGATTTGCATTGATGATTTTACTTTCAATAATGAGCCGGAGGATTACTTATTGTTTTTTGGGCGCATTCATCCGGATAAGGGAACCCATGAAGCGATACAGATTGCCCGAAAAGCAAAGAAGCCACTGCTGATAGCCGGTTTTATACAGGATGAGGCGTATTACAATGAAAAGGTAAAACCCTGGTTAAATGAACAGATCAGATATGTAGGGAATGTTGGTCCAGAGCAAAGAAATACCTTGTTAGGCAAAGCGTTGGCTTTATTACATCCCATACATTTTGAAGAGCCCTTTGGTTTGAGTGTAGCGGAAGCCATGGTTTGTGGTACACCTGTAATTGCTTTTCAAAGGGGTTCTATGCAAGAGCTTATTCTGGACTCCAGGACCGGATTTTTGGTACATACTGTGGAAGAAGCAGCTGAATCTGTCGGTCTGCTTCATTCTATCAACCGCATAGAATGCCACAGGCATGCGGTTGAAAGCTTCAGCCGTGAAAAGATGATTGATGCTTATATCGATGTTTATGATGAAATAGTCAGCGGTGGGCGTTGATTATCAAGACAATGTGCTACCAGTTTATCTATATGGGCTATGCCCATGCACATTACCGTGTCAGCAGCGCCCCAGTATATTTTTATTGTTCTGTCATCTTCAGGAACAGCACCACAGCAAAAAACTACATTCGGGACATATCCGGTTCGTTCGTAGACCTCTTCGGGTTGTAAAATCCATTGATCACCCACGGCAATTACTTTAGACGGGTCTTTCAGATCATGTAAGGCCACTCCCAGTCGGTAAACGCTGCCGCTCATTGTTTCGAAGACGCCATGGTAAATATTAAGCCATCCTTGTGCGGTTTTTATGGGTGTGGCACCGGGGCCGATTTTCATTTCATCCCAGTGATATGGCTCGGGTGAAATGATTCTTTTCGATTCGCCCCAATACTTTAAATCCGGCGAGTAAGAGATCCATATTGACCAGTCGGAGATGCCGGAATGAGGCCGGTCCAGGCGCGTATACAAGCCATTGATTTTTTCGGGAAAGATTACCACATTGCGGTAGTCGGCCTGCGTAATCAGCGAAATACGCTGTACCGATTCAAAGTCTTTTGTTTTGGCAAGTCCTACACGCGCGCCATGCGGCGAGTAGGCTGTATAGCTTATCAGGTATTCGCCTTCAATAAAAACAATACGCGGGTCTTCCACGCCATATTTTTCATATTCAGCAAAAATTCCGGTTGCCATAGGCTCCATAAATGGTTTTTTGTCAACTTCAAAATGAAACCCATCAGAACTAACGGCCTTACCCAGGATAGATCTTCCGTTAAGTTTATGAGAACGGAAGATCATGATATATTGTTGCTTGTGTTTTATAACGGCAGCATTATGTACTGTGGCAACAGGGTAGGGTACATCCTTTTTTGTCAGTATCGGATTATTTCTATATCGCTGGATAAGCATAAGCTTGTATGTTTTGTTTTAGTGTTTTTCGTATTCCTCAAAAGCCTGCAAGGTAACCAGATGAGAGATTAAATACGCCAGGGAGCTTTCTGCTCCCAGGTTTTGATTGACACCCTCTTCATCAAAACCATCATAACAACCTTTGGTTTCGAAATCATACAGGCTGGTGTTGATATCATTTTTGCCAAGAAACCACATAAAGCTGATAAACAGATTTTTTAGATAGTCTTTATTTTTTGTGAGTTGATAAGCCTGGCGATACATCAGTGTCATAGCCATAGCATCAATGGGTTGCTGGGCAAAAAATGAACGCTCCCCGTCCTTGTGATACCAGTTTTTATTGCCAACAACCGAAAGGGCCCCATTGATGATAGAATTTTTTGTCAGGAAGTCCATCGATTCAATAGCCACCTTTCGTATTTTTTCATTTTGGAAGATTTCAGCGGCATGCAGCAAAGCCAGAGGCAACATTCCGTTGTCGTATGCCAGCAGTGGCTCAAACCATTGCCAGTCGGGAGTGCTATTTTCTTCGTAATGCGTTACAAGGCGGTTGGAGAGTTCTTTCAGGATATTCAGCATGGTTT
Source organism: Bacteroidota bacterium (assembly GCA_051748205.1). Taxonomy (GTDB): domain Bacteria; phylum Bacteroidota; class Bacteroidia; order Bacteroidales; family PWNQ01; genus PWNQ01. Next base: position 13,428 of record JBNJHE010000063.1, read on the forward strand.
CATCAGAAGGTCTGGATTTCAGATAATGACTAATGCCAACCATAGTATTTGCCATTCCTCTGATCGACTTTAGCTTAACGAAGTTTTCCGAAGCTTTATAAAACATCATTTCTGCTGTTTTATAATAGGCGTTGCTGTTGGTGTTTCCAAGCACAAATCCCAGAGCCCAGGCAGCTCTGCCAAAGGAGTCTTCGGAGCCAACCTCATCCAGAAACCGGCGGTCGAAGCTTAAGAAATTGCGGAAGGTGCCATCATCATTTTGCATATAATGAATATAGCTCATATAAACAGGAGCCAGGTATTTTGCCAGTTCATCTTTTTTCTGATTGTATGCCATGGTTGCCATGAGTAATCCTCTGGCATTGTCGTCCAGGCAATAGCCTTCTTTTAAATTCGGGATACCGAATTTTGAATGTTGCAGTATTCCGGTGTCATCGCTAAGGTGCTTGATATGTAACAGGGAAAAGGGAGGTAATATTTGAGGGCTGAAAGTACTGGTGTCTCTGCTTTGTTTTTTGTGTTGTTTAGCAGAAGCTTGTTGAGCTAAAACAACATACTTTTCTCCTGTTTTCGGCCAGGTGATTGCGCGGCCGTAGTCTAAAGCTTGTTTTCTGAGTTTTTTGAGCTCGACAGGGTTGTTGAGCAAATCTTCAAGGATGGTTGCCAGTGCTTCAGAATCCCTGAAGTTAAAAAGCTTTCCTTTGCCTTCAGCCAGCAGCTCGGCCGCATGCCAGTAAGGTGTGGAAAGAATGGCGGCACCGGCGCCGGCTGCGTATGTGAGTGTTCCACTGGTGATTTGTGCTTCGTTGATGTAGGGCGTTATGTATATGTCACAGGCCGAAAGGTATTTGAATAGCTCTCGCTGACTGACATACTCGTTGACGAAAATCACATGCTGTTTGATGTCTAGCTCCGATACCAGAGAACGCAGATAGTGGCGGTATTCCTCTCCTGTTTCTCTGATTACATTGGGGTGCGTTTTGCCCAGAACGATGTATAAAATATCCGGATGTTGTTTTATTACCCTGGGTAATGCCTTTATGACTGTCTCTATGCCTTTGCTCCGCCCCAGTAAACCAAATGTTAGTAGTAATTTTTTGTCCTGCAGGTTAAATTCTGTTTTTACTTTTTTCTGGTCAAACTGAATGTCTGGAACCCCATGTTCTATTAATTCGATTTTTTCGGCATCCAAATCGTAGATTGTTGTCAGGAACTCAATGGCTTTATTGCTCATAACCACTACCTTTTGCGCTATGCTGCAAATGCGTTGCATGACTGACTTCTGGCCGGGAGATGGTGTTTTCAGCACTGTGTGTAGTGTGACGATCACCGGAATATTCAAGCGGTGAAGTAATGGAACAATATGTGCTCCGTTTTCTCCGCCAAAGATTCCGAATTCGTGCTGTAGTATACAGGTATCTGCTCCGCTGATATTGATGAAATCGGCAGCGTTTAAATAATCCCGCTGGTGCTCCTGGCGTATTGCAAACTTTACTTCTTTGCCGTAATTGTAAGCTTTGTTGTGATCACTGATAGCAACAATATAACTGTCTTCCGCTATGGTATTGGATGTGGGGTTTGTCAGCATCGCTGTGTAAAGATCATTGGTAAAAGTGCCGATGCCGCATTCCCGTGGTGGATATGTCCCGATGAAGGCTGTTTTCATATGTTTAGGTTTTTTTGATGTAGATTGATTGGTTGATTGGTTGATTGGTTGATTG